>JBJSWM010000294.1:0-9936 GCA_046085865.1 Pirellulaceae bacterium | reverse complement strand
GCCCCAGCCGGAGGTTGCAGCGTCTGCGATGTTCGCGATGTCGCCGATGGCACCTTGCGGGCTCTGCTGCAGGGGCAATCGGGTCGGAGGTACATTCTGTGCGGTGAGAACATGACCTATTTCCAACTTTGGTCGGCCATCGCCAAGGCGATCGGGAAACCTGCCCCATGGACCATCCTCCGCAAACCGGGGCAGTGGGTGGTCGGCAAGGCGGGAGATCTAGCGGCAAAAGTCACCGGTCGTGAAACCGACATCAATTCGGCGGCGCTCCAGATGAGCGGCCAGTACCACTGGTATTCCAGTCAGCGTGCGGAGGAGGAGTTGGGATACCAGCACCGGCCTGCATCGGTGGCGATTGGCGAAGCGGTCGAGTGGTTTCGCCGACAAGGCAAGCTCTCCTGACCGATCGCGATGGCCAATAAGACGCTCAGGCCGCCAGTTGCAAGCCTAGCTCTTGGGGCATCAGGCCGGCGAGTCGGCTAGAATGAACCGATCTTCTGTGGGACTTTGATGTCGATCGATTTTTTGCCGAAGGTCCTTCCACCCGCCACGTCGATTGGAGGTGCGTGTTGCACGCCATCCTGCGTTTCGTTCCTTGGCTTCTCTGCCTGATCGCTTCCACCAGTTGGGCTCAGGGGGATGCCAATCGGGAGATTCAAGTGGTTTTCGACTACTACCACCTTGGCTACCTTCGACTCTTTCCGCTCGATGCCACCCTTTTCGGTGAACCTGGATTCAACCATCTGCTTCCCGAGCCTCCCTCGGCGCAGCAGAGCGCCAGGGAAAAAGCATTTTATGAGGATATCCGGAATCGGTTGACGACGATCGATCCCGATTCGCTGGAACCCAACCTTCGCATCTCACGCGAGGTGCTGCTGGGGGAATTGAAGGGAAGGCTGGACCGACTGCAGTACCGCCCCGAGCGGATTCCGTGCCAGCAGTACGAAGGGCTGCCGATCACTTTTGCGCAATTGGGAAGTGGCCAAAGCAACCATCCGTTCCGAACCGTCAAGGACTATGACGACTGGTTGCAACGTATGCGTGCGTTTCCAGGTTGGATCGATGCAGCCATCGAACAGTTTCGGGAAGGGATGAAGGACCATTTCGTGTTGCCCAGAGAACTGGTTGAGAAGATGATTGGTCAATCGACCGATCCGACGATCTTCGGTAGCGAGGGTACAGCAAGTCTCTTCGAAGGCCCATTGCAGCGATTCCCCAGAGAATTCTCCGAAGTCCAGAAACGGCAATTCGAAGAACAGTTCAGGTTGGCGATTTCCCACAAGGTACTCCCCGCCTACCAGCGCTTGGCCGACTTTCTGAAGAATGAATACCTCCCCGCTGCTCGCAGTTCGGCAGGTCTTGGCCAACTGCCGCAAGGGAAGGGGCTCTATCGAGCGTTGGTCGCCGCCTGGACCACCACGTCGATGGACCCCGACGAAATTTTTCAAATCGGACTGAAGGAAGTGGAACGCATCGAAGAGCAGATGCGTGGCGTTCAGCAGCAGATGGGACACACGGGGTCGCTGGCCGAATTCCACCAGTTGGTCCGCACCGATCCCTCCTTCACTCCCTACCAGACGCCTCAGGAAGTGCTGCAGGCGTACTATGCGATCCAGAAGAAGGTGGAGCCACAGCTGGACCGGATCTTTCTCAATAAGCCAAAGACACCATTTGAGATTCGGCGGACCGAATCGTTCCGGGAAGCGACCGCCAGCGCCGAATACATGCCGGGCAGCGAAGATGGAACGCGGCCGGGGATTTTCTATCTCCCCATTCCAGATGCCAAAAAATTCAATGTCACCAGCGGGATGGAATCGCTGTTTTTGCATGAGGCGTTGCCGGGACATCACTACCAGATCTCGCTGCAGCAGGAGAACAAAGATCTACCCAAATTCGCTCGCTTCCTCTGGATCGGTGCCTACGGCGAAGGATGGGCGCTCTACTGCGAGACGCTGGGCCAGGAACTGGGGCTCTACCAGGATCCCAAACAGTACCTCGGTGCGCTTAGCGATGAGATGCATCGCGCGATCCGTTTGGTGGTCGACCCCGGCATGCACTGGAAGGGATGGTCCCGGCAGCAGGCGATCGACTACATGATGGAGCATGAGCCGATTGCGGAGGATGCGGCGATCGCCGAAATTGAACGCTACATGGCGATTCCAGCTCAGGCGCTCTCCTACAAGATCGGCCAATTGGCGATCCGGCGGATGCGAGAGCGTTTTGAAGCGGAGTTGGGTGAGAAATTTTCTCTGGCCGAGTTCCATCATGAAGTGCTCAAGGATGGCTGCATCCAGTTGGATCTGCTGGAACGCAAACTGGAAGCCTGGGCCGCCGAAAAGAAAGCGGCCGTTCCGTAAACAAAAATCGCATCCGCAACGGTCCGCGTGACGAACAACTCCGTCGTCCTCAGGACAGGGTATCCCCTGTCGATGATTCATCGAGGCTCCATCATGGTTCGATCGATTGCTGCTTGTTTGCTGCTTTCCTGCATGGGGCTTTCCTTGCAGGCTGAATCTCCTGCGTTCACCGAAGATCCGGCAGAAAAGATCGCTTGGGGGGTTCGGCCAGGGGTGACGATGACGCTGATCGCTCAGCAGCCAGCGATCCAAACACCCACCGGCATCGATGTCGATCGGGATGGGAACATCTGGACGATTTCTTGCCATACCCATTTTCGAACCAAGGAGTATCAGGGGCCGGAGAAGGACGAGGTGCTAGTCTTTGATCCCCAGGGAAATCGGCGGGTCTTTTATCAGAAGACCGAAGCGACGATGCAGATTCTTTGTGGTGAGGATGGGTGGATCTATCTGGCGGAACGAGATCGGATTCTTCGTATCGTCGATCGGGATGGGGACGGCCAAGCCGATCATGAGGAGACGATTGCCGATCTCCAGACGGAAGCCGATTACCCGCACAATGGGCTTAGCGGAATGACCTGGCATCCCTCCGGAGAGTTGCTTTTTGCGCTCGGTGAGAACTTCGGCAAAGACTGGACGCTCACCGGGGTCGACGGCGCGGTCTGTCGCGGGCGTGGCGAGGGGGGGATCTTTCGGATCGATTGCGAGGGGAAGGGGCTGCGGCGCATCGCCAAGGGATTTTGGAATCCTTTTGGACTGACGGCGCTGAAGGATGGAACGATCTTCGCCGCCGACAACGATCCAGGAGCGAGGCCGCCTTGCCGACTGCTGCACGTTGTCGAAGGGGGCGATTATGGATTCCAGTGGGTCTATGGCAGCGCGCCGGTCCATCCGTTTGTGGCATGGAATGGCGAGCTGCGGGGGACGCTTGGGATGGTGCATCCGTGTGGCGAGGGACCTTGCGCGGTGGTGCCGATGGGAGGTGGGCTGCTGATCCCTTCCTGGAGCGACCATACGGTCGACTACTACCCGATGACTCGGCAGGGGGCAAGCTACCGATCCCAGCGAGTGGAAGTGATCCGGGGGACAGATCGCTTTCGTCCAGTCGCCATGGCGGCCGCCAAAGAGTTTGCCACCTTCTATCTAGTCGATTGGGTCAGCGCGTCGTACGAAGTCCATGGCGAAGGAAGGCTTTGGAAGATCGAGTTCGATTCAGTCAGCGCCGATTGGATTAAGCCGACGTGGGATAGCACCGATGCCGATTCGTCGCTGGCCGATGGCTTTCGCGAGCGCGCGGGGGAGCTGCCTTTGCCGATGATGCTAGAGATGGCCAGCCGCCCAGATCGATTTGCCGCCGACGCCGTGATGCAGTCGCTCTTCAAAAAAAGCCGTGACTGGACGCCCCAGTCGCTGCTGGCTGCCACCCCCGAAGAACGCCTCTGGATGCTGGTGACACTCCGCAAAGGGGATTTGTCGGATCGTCGCTGGGTGGAAGCGCTTTGGACCGATCCCGATCCCAGGATTCGGTTCGAATGCCTACGCTGGATCGCCGATGGCGTTCTGGTCGATTGCCTGCCGATCGTCGAATCGATCCTAAGGCAACCCGATCTCGATTACTCGCTCTTTGAAGCCGCCATCGCCGCTCGCAATACCCTTCAAGGGAATCCCACCCTGGGGGTCAGCGATACGCCGCAGGCGATGCGGATGTTGGAGGATCCCCAGACGTCCAGTCAGATCCAGCGTTATGCCTTGCGGATGGCGGCACCCGAACATGCCGACTGGACGCGCGAGAAGCTGGAACGCTGGGTGAAGTCGGAACAGCCGGAGGTGAGAGAGGAGGCGGTGCGGTTGGTGGCGCTGCGGCAGAGGCCGGACGAGCAGGATTTGCTGCGAGCGGTGGCGATGGACCCGCAGCAACCAGTCGCTGTGCGTGCCGATGCGGCGGCGGGGTTGTTGCCGACCAGTCCAGGTGAGTTCCAGGAGGAACTGATGACGCTGGCGGCCAATCGCCAAGAGACTCTAGCGACTGCGGCCCTCAGTTCCCTGGCCGATGGAAGTTGGAGCCCACGGATTCGGGAGGATCTCTTGGCCCTGGCCAGAGCCGATAGTACGACTGGGCAGAGAGCGGCTTCCTTGCTGCAGGCCCTCGACGCATCTGCAACCGATCCACTGGCCAGCGCGCAGGACCTTCTGAAGCGGATCGATCATCTGCCGGGCGAGGCGGATCGAGAGGCGGGGAGACGTCTCTTTTTCCATCGCGGTACCGTGCGCTGCGCGCAGTGCCATCGGATGGAAGGACGGGGTGCGGTGGTCGGTCCCGAACTGACCGGCATGGCTCAGGGGATGACGATCGGGGATGAAGCTTGGCGGCGGAAGAGGCGGATGGAGATTCTCGAATCGATTCTGGAGCCAAGTCAGAAGGTGGCGCCACAGTTCCAGGCGAGTGTTGTGGCGATGGAGGATGGCGAGGTCTTCAGCGGGATCTTGCTACGCAGTTCCAGCACCGAGGTGTTTCGCATTGCGGATGGCAAGGAACGATCGGTGCCGAAGGAAAAAATCACCCAGCGAAGGCAGTCCCCCAAATCGCTGATGCCCGATGGCTTGCTGAGCGGATGGAGCGACTGGGAGGTACGGGATCTGCTGGCCTATTTGACTGGACCTTGAGGGGCGCTGTCGGGTAGGAAGCATCCTGGGTCGCTTGTGGTCATTGGCCTGTCTGCTTTTGGTAGATCGCCTGGAGAAAAGCTTCCGTATCCTTGTACTTCTTGGCACCTTCCATCGCCTGCTCCATCAGCCGCCGCGCCTCCGACTCGTGATGACCAAGAACCAATAGCGCCTGGAATGTCTCTTCGATGACTCCCGGAGGTTGCGGTGCGGCGCCGGGCATATCGCGGCGGACCAGCAGGGCGAACTTGGGCATTTTGCGTCGCAGCTTGGCGATCACGCGTTCGGCGGTGGCCGGTCCGACACCGGGCAGTGTCGAAAGCCCCTTGGCATCCTGCTGTTCGATCATCATGGCGATGTCCTGGACCGGCAGCACCATGGCGCGCAGTGCTTTCTTCACCCCGACACCGTCGACCGAGCAGAATAGTTCGAAGAACTCCCGTTCGACCACCGACAAAAATCCGACCAGCCGCGGGCTCAGGCGCCCACCTTGGGCTGCATTGCCGTCGATGAAGTGGATGGTATGCAGCGAAACGGTCTGCTGCAGTTTGTCCTGCAGCGATCGGCGCGTGAATTCTGGAATCCCCACCTCGTACTCGAACGGTGGAACGATGAGGATCGCTGAATCGTCGGTGAGAGCGGCCAGAGGGGCGGTGATTTTATCGATCACGCGTTGCTACCTTCCTGAAGCAGGATGTTTCGCTGGGTGAAGAAATGGCAAAGAGCGATCGCCAGCGCATCGGCGACGTCGGGAGGTTCGGGGACCTTCGGAAGATTCAGTTGGACTTGGACCGAGTGCTGCATCTGCGCCTTGGGAGCGCGTCCGCTGCCGGTGAGCATTTTTTTGACGTGGGTTGGCAGGTAGGCATGGACGGGAGAGCGATGCTGAGCGGCGGCTAGGCAGAGCACTCCGCGGGCGTGCCCCATCAGGATCGCGGTGGTCGGCCGTTCGTAATGCGAATAGATCTGTTCGATCGCCACCGCCTGGATGGGATGGGAATTCCAGAGTTCGGAGAGTCCCTCATGGAGTTCTAGCAGGCGGTTCTCCAGACTCTTGGATCTTGGGCAGCGGATGACGCCGGCTTCCCGGACGCGGGGAAGGGGAGTTTGCACGTCGATCACTGCGTAGCCGGTGATCCCCAGACCGGGGTCGACACCCAGAATGCAGCCAGCAGTTTTTGACATGGTCACTGGCGGCTCCAGGTACTGCCTTCCTTCAGGTCTTGCACTGCGATCTTCAGCGCCGTGAGTCCGTTGCGGACTAGGTCGGCGGTGGCGAAGTCTTTGTTCTGCCGCGCCTGGGCGCGAATCTGTAAGAGGATCTTCATCAGGTCGTCGACCAGTTGGGCGTCATCCCCTTGCGACGATTGCGTCTGGACCGGCTTTTGGAACAGCCCCAAGATCGCCGACAGTTCCCTGAGGATCGCCATTCCAACGCGCAGCACCTCCAGCGCCTCTGGGGTGCGATGGTGCGATTCCTCCAGCTTGGCCGATTCGATGAATCGATTCAGTGAGCGAGCTAGGTCAAATAGATCGCTGACGGCTCCCCCGGTATTGAAGTCGTCGTCCATTTTGGTCAGGAAGCTTTCTCGCATCGCCAGGACCTGATCGACCACTGGGTGCTGGAGTGGTGGAGCGACGAAGGAAGCGCGTCGGCGATTGGGATCGATATCGAAGGGGGATTGGCCCAGCAGGCGTTCGTAGCGCTGGAACAGCCGATAGAAGGTCTCCAGTGCGGTGCCGGCTTCTTGGAGCGGTTCTTCGCCGAAGACGTTGGTCGATCGGTATTGGGTGCGCAGCAGGAAGAATCGGAGTCGTTCGCCAGTCTGCTGTTCGATCAATTTCGCCAGACCACCGGCCCCTTTGCTGCGCGAGATCTTGCTGGAGGTGTCGGCGGGAGTCGCTTCGCGATCGCTGCGTCCGCCGACCTTGCCTGCGGCTTCGCTGGCGCGCATCAGCCCATTGTGCATCCAGTAGCGGACCATCGGCGCGCCATGGCAACAACGGCTCTGTGCCGACTCGTTCTCATGATGCGGGAAGACTAGGTCCAGACCTCCGCCATGGATATCGAAGGTCTTGCCCAGGATCCGGCGACTCATCGCCGAGCATTCGATATGCCAGCCGGGGCGACCGGCACCCCAGGGGCTTTCCCAGCTGGGTTCGCCAGCCTTGGCTTTCTTCCAAAGGGCAAAGTCGCCAGGCGATCGTTTGCGGGATGCCGCTTCGCCACCTTCCCCCTGCTGGCTGTCGGCCGATCGATTGCTGAGCTGTCCGTACTGGCTGTCCCTGGCGACATCGAAGAAGACGTCCCCTTCGCTGGCGTAGGCGTATCCACGATCGATCAGTTCCTGAACGAACTGGATGATTTCTGGGATGTGGTCGGTAGCTCGAGGCAGATGGTCGATCTGATCGACTCCGAGGGCCTGGAGGTTGGATAGATAATCCGCCGTCATCTGGGTGGCCAGCTGCGGCATCGAGATCCCTAGTTGATTGCTGCGCTGGATCAGTTTGTCGTCGATGTCGGTGATGTTGACCACCCAGGTCACCGAGTAGCCGCAGTAGACCAGGTAGCGCTTGATGGTGTCGAAGATCACCGGGCCGACCATATGCCCGATGTGGGCTGGTGCGTAGACCGTCGGACCGCACAGGTACATGCCGACCGCCCCAGGCTGCTGGGTCATCAGCGGTTCTTTCGTTTTGGTCAGCGTGTTGTAGACGCGCAAATTCGGCGCCAGGCGACTGGAATCGTGCAGTGCTTCGGTCATGTCGGGTTCCCTGGGTGGAGGGGCATGCCTTGGTGAAGGAGAAGGAACGGAGGGAGCGATGGGGTTGGGATCGGTTGAAACGGCAAGGGATGGTTGGTTCGCAAGAGCGGAGTTTCCGGTTCGGGCCAAAAGAGCGACCACCGTGGCTTCGGCAAGCTCCTTATGGCCGATCGGTCCGCTCCCTTCCCCCGTTTTTCCTTTCAGGCCGATGGCGGCCGGATCGACCTGGAGAATTTCGGCGATGGAAGCGATCAAGGTGCCCCGCACCGGCGACAGCTTAGGGATTTCCGTTTGGACAACGCAATCGAGATTGACCAGTCGAAAGCCGGCTTGGCGAACTTTTTCCCAAGCCAACCGAAGCATATCGGCCGAATCGCGGCCTCGGTTGGCCGGGTCGGTGTTGGGGAACATCTGACCGATGTCACCTAGATTCGCCGCCCCCAAAAGTGCGTCTGTGATGGCGTGCAACAGGAGATCGGCGTCCGAGTGGCCCACCAGGTGGGCATCGCAGTCGATATCGATGCCGCCCAGTCGCATCGGACCTCCGGCAGCCAATCGATGGGAGTCAAATCCTATGCCAACGCGCAAATCGTCCATCCTGCGATCTTCCTTCCGGACCTCCTGGTTGTCTGCCACCCAGGTCTGCCGACACCCTGGGGTGTGTAGGTCGTCTGACCACGGCATCGTCTGGGTGCGCCTGCGGATCGTGGCCGATTAGCATAACTTTTTTGGAGACGCGAGCGAAGGCGGCTTTCGGGAGGCGACGATCCCAAGGAAGCCAACTCGAAAGGCGATCGGGGAGGCATGGCTGGGGATCTGACCGATTGTCGCGGGGATGGTGGGGTTGGGCCGAACGGGGATGGGTTACAATGGATCGTTGTGGTGGTTTTCTTTCGGGATCCTCCATCGGCGCTTCTGGTCCCTTCCAGCGATCGACTGGGGCAGATGCCGTGCCTCGAGGATCCCAGCCGATGGCCGATCGGTACGATTTTCCCAAATCGCTGGCGATCGTCGCCGTGCGGTCTGAGTTGAGAAGGAAAGGTGTTTCAGGATGAACAAAGGGGCGAAGACCGCGATTTCTCCGACGCGTACCGAGGACTACCCCGAGTGGTATCAGCAGGTGATCAAAGCGGCCGACTTGGCCGAGAATTCCCCAGTGCGCGGATGCATGGTGATCAAGCCCTGGGGGTATGCCCTTTGGGAGAACATGCAGCGGGTGCTGGATCGGAAATTCAAGGAGACGGGGCATCAGAACGCCTACTTCCCGCTCTTTATTCCGATGAGCTACCTGGAGAAGGAAGCGGAGCATGTGGAGGGATTCGCCAAGGAATGCGCGGTGGTGACGCATCACCGACTGGAGCCGGATGGGAAGGGAGGCCTGCGGCCCGCTGGTCCGCTGGAAGAGCCTTTGATAGTTCGGCCGACCAGTGAGACGATCATCGGTGAGATGTACGCGCGTTGGGTTCAGTCGTACCGCGACCTACCGATCCTGATCAACCAGTGGGCCAACGTTGTCCGGTGGGAGATGCGGACACGGCTTTTCCTGCGGACAGCCGAATTCCTTTGGCAGGAGGGGCACACCGTGCATGCGACGGCTGAGGAGGCGATGGAGGAGACGCGTCGCATGCTGGACGTCTATGCCGACTTCGCCGAGAACACGATGGCCGTTCCTGTGGTGCGTGGGGAAAAGACACCCAAGGAGCGATTTCCTGGCGCGGTCAACACCTTCAGCATCGAAGCGATGATGCAGGATCGCAAGGCGCTGCAGGCGGGCACCTCCCACTTCCTCGGGCAGAACTTCGCCAAGGCGCAGCAGATCCGCTACCAGGACCCTCAAGGAGAACTGGTCTATGCCTGGACCACCAGCTGGGGTGTCTCCACGCGCCTGATCGGTGCCCTGATCATGACGCACAGCGATGACGATGGCCTGGTGCTTCCCCCGCGGTTGGCGCCTGCCCACGTCGTCATCCTCCCGATCTACCGCGACGATGCGCAGCGCACCGAAGTGCTGGAGTATTGCCACAAGTTGAAACAGCAGATTGCGGCGCTCCGCTATGACGATCAGCCGCTACGTGTCGAGATGGATGATCGCGATCTGCGGGGCGGCGAGAAGAAGTGGTATCATGTCCGCCGAGGGGTACCGATCCGCG
>JBJSWM010000293.1:0-2816 GCA_046085865.1 Pirellulaceae bacterium | reverse complement strand
CTTGCCGACATCGCGCAAAAAATCGAGAAACGAAAAGTCTTTCATCCAGTCGAAGTTATTGACCAGAGAAGCCGCCTTGGAGCCTTCAAAGTCAAGGAACCTCCGCATTTGCTGCTGAAGACCAGCGACGTTTTTGGCGAGGGATTCTTTGGAGAGCAAATTGCGCTCTTCGCTCTTGCCAGACGGGTCTCCTACCATTCCCGTCGCGCCAACAACCAATGCGATGGGTCGGTGGCCCGCCTTTTGGAAGCGTCGTAGAAGCACCAAAGGCAACAGACTGCCGACGTGCAAGCTGTCGCTGGTGGGATCGAAACCGGCATACAGGGAGGTCGGCTGCTTGAGAAGTTCCAGCAGTGCATCATGGCCTGTGGTCTGATGGATCAGACCCCGCCACTGCAAATCTTCCAGAATCTTCTCCAAACTTCCATGGCTCATGCCATCTCCTCCATCCGTGACAAAACAAACCGTCCAACGCCTTTTCATTTGCGAAGGCGTGAATCCGCAATCCGATCTTTTTTATACTCGACAAGCGACAGGAATCGAAGAACAGACCGCTTGCCAATCGCAGGCTAGGAACCCCTTCCACCTCATGGCAATCGACTTTTCAGCCACCTAGCAGATCGCCCAAATTTTTCCCGGACGAGGCTTCGGCGCGCAGTGCGATTTCCGCAAACCTCATGTCTTCCCTACGCGTCACTTTGATATTCCACGGGGAGCCTTCGACCAACCGAACGGGATAACCGGCATGCTCCAATAGCTGCGACTCATCCGTCGGCGACAAGTTGCCTCGCTTCTCATAGGCTTGTTCCAACCACTGGCGCCGTGCAACCTGGGGGGTTTGCGCCTGCCAAAGTCGATCGCGAGGCACCGTTTGCACCACTAGCCCCTCATCATCGCTTCGTTTCACCGTGCCATGGATCGGCTGTGCAAGGATCGCCGCTCCATGCTCGATCGCCTGCTGAGCCACCGAATCAAAAGCCTTGCGGGTCAGGCAGGGCCGGGCCGCATCATGCACCGCCACCCATTCGATTTCTGGTCGAAGCCTCTCCAGCCCCCTCTGGACGCTCTCCCACCGCTGGTCCCCCCCCAGCACCCAATCGATCCCCAGCATGGCCAGCGTCCCTGCCCATTGCTCCTGGACAAACTCTTGATCCGTCGGATGGACGATCAATACGATTTGATGAACCGTTGGATGTCCCACGAAAACCTCGGCAGCATGCTGCCAAAGCGGTTTTCGGTCGATTTTCTGAAATACCTTCTTCAGTGGCCCCCCACCAAATCGCTCACTTTGGCCAGCCGCCGCCAGCAAGACTCCAAAAGTTTGTTCCATGGCGAAATTGCACCTGGCCGCAGAGGATGTCAAAAGGTTTCGGGAAAAACCGACTTTTTTTCACAAAAAATGGGAAAAAAGCGAGCAGACAGGATCGCTATCCCAGAAGATTATAGAGTGGGGAAGATTTCGCTGAATCTGGAGTCCATTGTTCTCTTTCATTCGTTTTTCTGGTTCAGCCGACTTCCCAAAATCTTTTTAGGAGCTGCTGGTATGAAAAAAAGCATGGGAATTCGGGGAGGCTTCACGCTGGTGGAGCTACTGGTGGTGATCGCAATCATCGGCGTGCTGGTTGGCTTGCTGCTACCCGCCGTTCAGGCGGCTCGTGAAGCGGCTAGACGCATGCAGTGCCAAAACCATTTGAAGCAATTCGGTTTGGCCGCACTGAACTTTGAAAGCTCGTTCAAGTTCCTCCCCCCAACGCAACACACAACGATTAAGACGCTTGCATCCGGTGCCAGGAACACCTACTCCTCTGGGGCTACCGCGCAGGCACTCATGCTGCCCTACTTTGAGCAGTCGAATAAGTACAACCTGTTCGACATGGATTACAACGTCAACAGCGACGCAGCGATCGCTCCTGGTATTCCCGCGAAGACGGGGGCCAATAGCGCAGCCCGATACGGCGATGTGCCAGTTTTCCTTTGCCCTTCTGATCCGTCGACCGCAAACTACTTCGATGCCGGACGATTGAATTACATGGCCTGTACTGGTGGAGCCAACATGCGCGGCGGCACCTCGATCGACGGCGTTTTTGCGATTCCTTACCCCGTCAACGGCGAAGAAATGCAAGGTCCGAAGATGAGCGACGTGCTCGATGGAACATCGAACACAGCAATGTTCGCAGAAGTGATGCGAGGACGCTTGGCGTGGAATGCCACCAACATGTTCGATAACACCACCGCTTTCATGTCGACCACCGCCTTCTCAGCCGCTCGCCAGTTAGACGGACGGCAAATACCACAGTGCCTCCCTGGTGCACCATCCACTACCGGTTCCTGGATCCGCTACGGTGGGCATCAGTATTACCGAAATCTGCCACAGAACTTCGTTTACTCTCACACCCTTCCGCCGACCTGGAACGTTGACCGCAAGGATCCGAATTCCCAGCGTTACAATTGCGGAACCACTAGTTACACCGTCGCCCACATCGCCGCTTCCAGCTACCACGCGGGTGGAGCCAATATGTGCATGGCCGATGGCTCGGTTCGCTTCGTCGGCGACCGGATCGAATTTCCGGTGTGGCAGGCACTGGGCAGTCGAGCGACCGGCGAAACGTTTGACCAGCCTGAGTAAGTTATTGATTCCTGGGACAATTGTCAGGAAGCAACGGAGTCCTGAAGTGGGCTCCGTTGCCAACTTGGAAGACCGAAGTCCACTCCGGGGGTTCCCATGCACTGTCGAATGAATCGCTTGGCTTTGATCTTGACCATCGCTTGCGCCGGCACCTCTTACCTCGGCTTGACAGGTTGCTCCAAGCCAGCCG
>JBJSWM010000292.1:0-2734 GCA_046085865.1 Pirellulaceae bacterium | reverse complement strand
CCTTTGGCGCCAAGCCCTGGGCGCCGTGTCAGTTAGTGATGCTGCCGGCCGCCACATAACTTTCCGTACATGGCCCGACGTACACGTCTTGGGATTGCGTATCGTGCCCACCTGGAAGACCCGGCCGGTCTCCTTGACGACCTTCTCGATCAACTTGCCTTCATCGATCGTCAGCGTCAGCGGTTTCTCGCAGTAGACATCTTTTCCAGCCTCCATCGCTTCCACAGCAATTTTGGTGTGCCAGTGGTCGGGAGTCGCGATCATCACGGCGTCGATATCTTTGCGATCCAGCACCTGACGATAATCTTTGTAGGCATCAGGTCTCTTTCCCTGTTCCTTTTCGACCTTGCCCACGTTGTCTTCCAGCACCTTGGAATCGACATCTACCAGAGCAGCAAAGTCGGCGAACTTGAACGATTTGCTGGTGATCGTCCAGCCTTGATTGCGAAGTCCGATCGTCGCAAAGACTGGCCGGTCGCTGGGGGCCTGATACCCCAAGGCTCGATGAGGCGACCGCATCAGCACGCTGGCGGCCCCTATGCTTCCCAAACCTCCAAGGAACAAACGGCGACTTGGCTTGGAACGGAAACTCATGATCGTTTCTCTCCGCGAGCAGAAAAAAGAGGATGCAAAGGCTGATGTCGACAGACAGATAGGAAAAGGTAGCCGAAGGATGGGTTGGCAGTTCAGCCCGTCACCATTGATTGTGGCTTATACGGATGGAAAATCGCAACCCTATCTTTCAGGTGACGTGGATGGAATCCCTTGGTGCACGTCTCCTGGCAGCGCGCCTCCTCGGCTGGCGATGGCAGCGTATTTTGGGGCGGAAGAATGAGCGATTCGATTGCGATGCTTGGGATCTAGCAGCCCCACGGGGTCCCATGGCTTGATTTTATCCGCCACTTCCGCCGCCCAGATCGTAGCTTGCTTCTGTTCATCGAAATCACTTGTCTCTTTCTCTCCCTGGAGGCTGTTGTAGATTTCGATCGCAACTTGCCTCAGTCGGATATCTTCGCTTTGAAGAAAGCCAAGGGGCCAGTGCGCAGGATCGCTCGCCAGTTGCTGTTCAAACGCGATGGCGGCAACGAAGTAAAGAGACGCAGCAGCTCGAAAGCGTTCGAAGGAGGGTTGAGCCGCATAGCAACTGGCGACCAGCAGATCGATCCACTCCACCTCGCGGCGCAGATCGTTGTTGTAGCGAGCGATCCGTTCAGGAAGTTCTTTGGAATCACCCAAAATGGCTTCGGCAACTCGCGCGACGCCGCTGAGCGCATGAGCGATCCCGCTGCTGTGGAGCGGGTCGACGAAACCGTAGGCAAGTGGCAGTGAGAACCAACCCGGTCCCGCAGCCTTCGCCATGCAGCGACTCATCCTCCCCAAAGTTTGTCCCATGCCGGTGGTGGGTGCAATGCAAGTTGCATCGGATATCAACGGAGCGATGGTGGGGAACTCTTTCAGTCGTTTCTGAAAATGATGTTCGGGGCTGGGTAGTGGCGTTTGGCTTTCGTAGGGTTCCACCAAGCCGACGCTGGTAATGCCTCGCTCCATGCGCAGCATCCAGATCCAACCGGAGTCGAGAAGGTGATGCTGAGCGGCATCATCGCCGGCGAAGGGATCGTCGGCGCTAGCGAAGGGATGAAAGTCCGCCACGCCAGTAAAATGACCAAAGATCGCTCGAGTTCTGGTGCGCATCCAGTCGTCGTCGCGATGATTGTTCACCCAGGGGGCTAGGGCGGTGCCAGCCCCGGAAGCGTCGATGACCCACGGAGTTTGGATCGACTGAAGTGGTAGCGAGGGATTGTCTGGCTGCTTGAAGTCGACGTGCCACTGGCGGCAAGTAGGATCCCAGTTGCATTGGACAACCTCCCGTCGCTCTTCGATCGATGCTCCCGCGGCAGAGGCCTGTTGAGCCAGGAAGTGGTCGACCGAGCTCCTTAGCCAGTGGGTATCACTCCAGTGGTCCTCGCAGCTGGCCGCGACCAGAAGGGATTGGCTGTGTCGGTCGTCTTCATGAAATCGCTGCCCAGGCAGATGCTGGTAGTAGCTGAATCCCCGTTTTTTGCCACCCAGGACATCGGGGTAGGATTGTTTCCAGGTGCCCCAGCAGGCCAGAGGCGCTAGGCTGGGAAGATTCCAGCGATCGGCCAGATGAGCCAGAAGGAAATCGGCAGTCGGAGTGCTGGATTCACCGATCGCAAAGCGGGGGTGCGACTGGCGGTCGAGGACCAGGACGGAGCGACCGGCGGTGGCGAGAATCCATGCCAGAAGGCTTCCAGAGAAACCGCTTCCGAGTATCACAGCGTCGCGGTGCATTGAAACTCCTTGCCCAAGGCGATGGCTGCTAGCAGGAGGTGAAGCCTCAGTCCGAATTGTTATCTGGGGCTGTCGCGGGCTCCGCAGCAGGATCCCATGATAGCCGCCAGCAATTCCGTGGACTTTTCAGGGAGTCCAGTTTCATCCGGTTCGTGACGACAACCGGCTTGCTGGCCTTGCCGCCGGAGGTGGAGGTAGCTAAAATTCAGGTTCGAAATAGGTGACCTTCCTGTAGCACAACTGGCAGAGTCCGCCGAAGGCGGATTGATCCGCGGGTTGAGTTACAGAGGAGACCAAAAAACCATTCCCCTGTAGCTCAGTTGGCAGAGTCCGCCGAGGGCGGATTAATCCGCGGGTTGTGTTGCAGAGGAGACCAAAAAACCATTCCCCTGTAGCTCAGTTGGCAGAGTCCGCCGAAGGC
>JBJSWM010000291.1:0-20867 GCA_046085865.1 Pirellulaceae bacterium | reverse complement strand
AATGCCCTCGGTCCAGCCAGGTGTAGATCCGGAATGGACGTCGCGCGGCGATCACCTGCCCGCTGGCGTCGATCGTGCGCCGCGAGGCATCGGTGACTTCGGCGGTGATACGGTAGCGATGATCGTGAGTCGCCAGCATCTGCTTGGCGGTGGCTGTATCGATTTCGAGGATCGCTTCCCCGCTGGCATCCAGCGTGACTTCCCGGTCGATCACCAGCTCTTCCGGTTCGAACTGCTGCCTAGGAATCCACCACGGGTAAGGGGAAAGGCAACCTCGCCATCGATCCCAGCCGGGGTACCAAGGCGCATCGTAGGGCAGCCACCATGCGCCCGGTCCATAGCACCAGTCGAATGGATGCATCGGAAAGAAGCTCTCCACCATCGCGCTGCGATGGACGCGGAGCACCGCTTTGGCATCGGCGACGGGACCACCGTAGTAGTAGGTCGCTTTGACTTTCGCGCGGATCGTCTCCCCAAGAGCCACCGGCTCCTGCGGTGCGGTGATGGTCACTTCGAATTCCGGCTTCCGGTATTCCTCGACTCGCAGCCGAAGATTGCATTCCAGAAACTCATTGGGACTTCGCTCGATCTGGAACTGATAAGCGCCCAGCCCCGCGTTGCGGCCCAGCGTCACTTTGGCGTCGACGCCGCCCCATCGGTCGGTCGTCGCCACCTGCTCCCAGACTCGATTTCCCTGGCCATCGATCAGTCGCACGGTCACCTGGGTTCCAGCTAGCAGACTGGTCTCACCAGCCGGGTCGTAGGTAGCGATCCCCAGCCACAACCTGGCGGAGATCGTATCGCCCGGCCGGTACATCGGTCGGTCGCTGACTCCGAAGGCTTTGATCGCCGTCCAGTTCTGGTAGTCGATCCCTCGATTCCAGAGCCCTTCCAGTCCCAGCGTGGCAAATCGCCCCTCTGGACCACGCGCAATGACCATCCACTGGTTGGCCGTCGGTTTGGGCTTGGAGGGATCCAGCAGATAGGTTCCCTCGCGATTGGTCTTCCCAGCTTCCTGGATCACATCAAAGATCCGTTCGCCTCGCTTGGCTTCGACAGGTCGGTAGTGAATCCCGATCAGTTCCAGTTGCGCCCCTTCGATCGGTTTTCCGGACGCGGCATCGGCGACATAGTAGAGGAACTGGTTTTCCAGAGTCTTTCTCACAATCGCCATGTCCTGGATCCACAGCAGCGTCCTCAGCGTCCGCTTGCCACCATTCAGCTTCGCGGTGACGACATAAAGCCCCGCTTTGGTCAGTGGCGTCTCCAGTTCCTCGCGCTGATCCCAGTGATTCTCCAGCGGCTTCAGGTCCGCCTCCCATCGCATCGGCTGGCCGCGCACAAAGCGGTCGATCTGCTCCCCCGGGAACAGTTGCTGCAAACCCTGAAAGTCTGGCGGACCCTGATTGGGAACTCCACCGAACTGGGAGGGGTTTCCATGAGTCGCCTCCCGGTAGAACTTCTTGGTTTCCGCTACGATCGCCTCCAGATCGACCGAACGCGCTTCGAACGACACCTTGGTCGCGTTCCGGAAGACCAGATCGAGCGATGTTTTCTCGCCAGCCAGCTGCGTGGGAGCGGTTTCGAATCGGCCCTGTGGTCCGATGATCTGATCCAGCTGCAGTTCCTTCCAGCGATCTGGGCCCGGCCCAAATCGTTCGATCGATTCTTTCCAGATGGCAGCGGCTTTGGAATGCTGACGGCGATTCAGGTAGATGTTGACCAGCGCATACAGAGCGCTCTCGGCGTGCGGCTGCGAACCTTCTTTGGCGATCTGCTGGTAGATGGCGATCGGGTTATGCTCCTGCGGCCATGCAAAGCGCTGGATCCCGCTGGAAAGCCTGGCGATCGTTTCGTCATCGTTCAGCGTATGAACCGACAAGATGCCTTCGGAAAGTTCCTTCGGGTCGGAGCTGTTGGTTGGGCGAGCGAACCAGGCGGTGTAGTCGCCGAGCGTATCGACTCCCATCTGCCCGTTGAGGAATGCAGCCCATCGCGCCATCGCCTCCCATCCCACCTCCTTGTCTAGCTCGATCGCTTCCTGGAGCGCCCATCGAATTCGCTCTCCATCGTTGCCGGCCGACTCCCAGCTGGCAGGCAAAGCATGGAAGATCGCATGGCCCCGATCATCGACGCTGGCGTAGCGCGAGACGTACTGATCCTGCCGATCGCGATCGAGATAATCGACCGGCGCTTCGAGGTTGGTTTTCTCCAACAGTCGCCAAGCCTGCCGGCCATCGCGGGACTGCCAAAGGGCGGTGGCCAAATGGAGATACGATCGCGCCGCCTCCGCTCGATCGTTCTCCCGATCCAACAGCGGAATCGCCTGAACCATCCAGCGCAATGCCTGCCTTCGATCCAGCTCGGACGTCTCCACCCAGGTCCCGGTATTGTCCTGCGGCGCGCGCTGGAATTTCTCCTCCGAGATGATTCCATAATGGGGGCTGGAAAGCAGCAGATTGGCGGCGTGCACCAGGACACGCCACTGCTCGGGATTCGCCCCCACCGCCCCTTGCAGCAATCGATCCAGTTCCTGCCACTGTCCGATATTCGGTAGACACTCGTAGGCCGCCTGAAGGTCCCCACCAGCCAGCTTGCCATCCTCCTGAGGGGTGGTGGCCAGTTGCCGGAAAATGTTCCAAGCCTCTTGGAAATTGCCATCGCGACGTAGCTGCTGAGCCTTGGTGCGACGTTGCTCGATCGTCTCTTCCTCCATCGACCGCACCCTCTCCAGGAAAGGCAGGACCAGCATCCATCCCAAAAGCAACAGGGCGCTGGCAAATCGTCGTTGCATGATTCGTTCCTAAGAAGATGGCTCGGCTTGGTCCGAAAAGGAATCGCGTTCTAACCCCATCGACGCCATCAGGGGAAGCCCGGTTCCCGAATCGGTTCCGCGAACCTCCTGGCTCATCCCGATCGAGGACTCCCACGATTCACCCTGCGGTCGGTCGCTTTGCATCGCCTCCCGCCACTGCGGTACACTGACCTGCTGCTCGAACCGTCCTCAGGCTTATGCGGCCGACAGGTTCGGACGACGGCAGCTCGGGTGAACTGTCCCGAGTTATTTCCTCCCGAAGGCATGTTCATTGTAAGAGGTTCACGGAAATGAAGTGGAGCGGATCGGTCTGGGGTCGCGTCAAAGGGGCAATCGTCTTGGGGGCCATGGTATTGGCCGGTCCGTCGCAACTGGCGATGGCCGATGTGACGCTGCCCAACATCTTCAGCGACCATATGGTTCTGCAGCGAGACCAGAAGAACAAGGTCTGGGGCAAGGCGGATGCCGGAGAAGCGGTCACCGTTTCGATCGCTGGGCAGAAGCACGAGGCGACGGCCAATGCCGACGGAATGTGGCATGTCCATCTGGATCCACTTCCTGCGGGCGGACCGCATGAATTGAAAGTGCAAGGGAAGAATGCGATCACCTTGGCCGATGTGCTGGTCGGTGAGGTCTGGATCTGCTCGGGGCAGTCCAACATGCAGTGGTCGATCAACGCCTCGAACGATCCCGATCTGGAACGACTGGCATCGAAGAACGATCAGATTCGGATGATCAATTTTCCTCAGGTGGGCCGGCAGGAACCGATCTGGACGCATGATCGCAAGTGGCAGGTATCGGGCCCGGAAACGATCGGCAACTTTTCCGCCGTCGGCTATTTCTTCGCTCGCCAACTGCAACAGACGCTGGGCGTGCCGGTCGGTATGATCAACAACGCCTGGGGCGGTTCGGCCTGCGAGGCATGGATTCGAAGAGATCTGCTGGAAAAGGATCCCCAATACCAGCCGCTGGTCGACCGCTGGATTCAGCTGGAAAAGAACTTTGCCGCGCTGGAAGCCAAAACCGATCGCACCGAGGAAGAGACCAAGCAGCTCAACAACATGCGCGGCCAGATGGGTGGCAACAGCCGCCCGGGCAACATCTACAACGGCGTGCTCAAGTCGCACTTGGGATACGGCATCCGCGGCGCCATCTGGTATCAGGGAGAATCCAATGCGGGCCGAGCCTATCAGTATCGGGAGCTGTTTCCGCTGATGATCCAGTCGTGGCGCGATGAATGGGGCCAGGGTCCATTTCCTTTCTACTGGGTGCAGCTGGCCGACTTCATGGAGGAGAAAAGTGAGCCAGGGGAGAGCGCTTGGGCCGAACTGCGTGAAGCGCAGACGATGACGATGGATCGCCTAACCCATACCGGTCAGGCAGTGATCATCGATATCGGAGAAGGGAAAGATATCCATCCAAAGAACAAGGTCGACGTCGCTCGACGCCTAGCCCGTTGGGCTCTTGCCAAAGACTACGGCGTCCAGATCGCGCACCAAAGCCCCCGCTACAAGGAAATGACCACTGAGGGCAATAAGGCGATCCTCACCTTCGATGCGCTGGGCAATGGATGGCGCCCCTTCGATGTCAACCAGCCTCGTGGCTTCACCATCGCCGGCGAAGATCACAAGTTCCATCCGGCGACCGCCAACATCCTCAAGGATGGACGGATCGAGGTCTTCAGCGATCAAGTCGCCAGCCCCAAGTCGGTCCGTTACGGCTGGGCTGACAACCCGATCGTCAACATGTACAGCCAGGATGGATTGCCGCTGACCCCATTCCGCACCGACGACTGGCCCGGAACCACCGTCAACAACAAGTGATGGGACTGCTGACGATATTCTAATCCTTTTTAGAATATAAACGACTGGATGCGTCGGCGGTCAGATCGGACCGTCGATGCCTGTGGCAAAGGCCGCTCGACCGGATCGTTTAATGATGCTGGATGGTCTGAGCCAGCAGGCGCTGGCGGGTCACCAGACCGATCCATTTGCCTGCATCATCGAGCACCTTGGCCAAGTCGCAGTTCTGGCGCACCATGTCGGTGAGCACGGAGACCTGGGGCGTCTGCTGGATGTAGCTGGGGATCGGATGCAGGGGTGGTAATTTCTGTAGCTGATAGAGTTCGGCGACGCGGTAGTAGCCGACAGGTCGTTCGGTTCTTGCATGCAGCACCGGTACCAGCGCCTGCCCAAGTCGCTCGGCGATCCTTCTAACCTCCTCGTACGGCGCTTCATGCGTCACGGTCTTCAGGGCGCGAATCGGCATGCAAAGCTGGCCGATCGGCTGTCCACCAAAGGCGAACAGGTTCTGCGCCACATCGCGCTGCTGGGGTGTCAGAAGCCCTGCCTCCTGCCCTTCCAGCAACACCTGCTGGAGTTCTTTCCGCGCCAGTTCGGGACGAACCTTCAGTGGCATCTGACCCACCAGTTGCTGGATGAATCGGCTGATGCCATAGAGGAGCGCTGACAGCGGCGCCAAGAGGATGGTGATTAGAAGGAAAAACGGTCCCGTCCATCGAAGCAGCCGATTGGGTGCCAGAAAGAACAGTTGCTTCGGGAGTAGCTCCCCGTAGATAAAGAGAATCGGGGTGCTGATCAGCGTCACCAGCAGGTCCCGAGCGCTGGCCGCAACGCCAGGCGCCAACCGCTCCGATAGCAACACGAATCCAAGCGAAACCAGGTAGTTGGCGATGTTGTTGCCGATCAGCGCAGTGCTGACAAAGAGTGCGGGATGGTTGGTCAGCCACAGCAGCCCGCGCGCGATCCGCGACCCGCGCAGGCCATCGATCACCAAGCGGACGCGCGTCACCCGGTAGAAACCAGTTTCCGTTCCGCTGAATGTGGCACTCAGCATGCCGCCGACCAAAATCAGAATCAGTCCCAGGCTCATGACTCGCCCTCCTGGGACTCCAGCTGCGTCAGTTCGATCTTCACGTCACCACCCGCCGACGACTCCATGACCCTTAGCTGATACCCCTCCCAGAGGATCACATCTCCCGGTACCCCATCGCGTCGCAGCTGGTCTTGCAGCAGTCCGCTGAAGGTGAGAAATCGGGACTTCGGGAACCGAACTCCCAAATGCCGCTCGATCCGCTTCAGCGAGACTCCGCCAGAAACCACCCAGCGCGGTGATGGGGATTCTGCACCCTCCGCCAAAGAGCTGCTGACCAGAGGTGCCTGGGGCGAGGGGATCTCGAACATCGCGTCGATCAGATCCTCCCAGGTGATCACGCCGACGATCTCCCCATACTCATTGACCACCACAGCCACCTGACGAGCCTGCTGCGACATCTGCTGCTGGACAGCCGACAACTGCGCGCACCAGGGGACCACCAGCACCGGCTGCTTGGCTCGCTCCCATTCGCCAAGCTGCTTGTAGCTGAGATCGGCCAAAGGCACAGACGCAACAATATCGGTTCCGGAATGATCGGCGATCAGAAGGTATTTTTCCTGGGTGTTGCCCTGAAGCGACCAGGACTTCTGGGCCGATGGTCGCTGGATGGGGTAATGGCTGAGCGGCTTCATCCATTCCTCGGCCCTCAAATCGCTCAACTGTATCACCTGCCGAAGCACCGTCTTTTCCTGCGTCACCAGCGCGCTATCTTCCGACGATAGCTCAATCGCCTGCTCCAAGTCGCTGGTCGCCAGATAGCTTTCGGCCTCGATTCCAGGCATCAACAGCCGACGCGACATTTCGCTGAACCATCGCAGGGCGGAGGCGACCGGATCGATCAGTCGCAAAGCGATCGACAGCGGCAGCGAAACCCAGCGGCTGATCGGAAGAGGCGCCAGCACCGCCAAACTCTTAGGCAATAGCTCCCCAAATAAAATCACCATCGCCATAGCCACCAAGGAGGTGACCGCCGCCCACCACTGCCCTCCCTCTTGCCTAGCCAGTCGTGTCGACAGTCCACCGACCAGAGCGAAAAAGAGCATATTGACCGACAGGTTCCAAAGCAGCACACCCGACAGCAGCCGATCGGCATTGGCCAACAGCGACTGAATCCGTTCGTCGCTGGCGCGCTGCGGATTGAGCTTCTTCCTCTGCACCCAGCTAAGTGAAAACAGCGCCGCCTCGCTGGCGCTGCAAAAGGCGCTGGCCGCCAGCAGGGCTACCAAGAGAGGCAGTTGAGCCAGGATCTGAGGAATCACCGACGTGTTGGAGGAATCCATGGAATCGCCGCTAGGCGGCATCCTCTTCCTGCAGCCGCGTGCGGCCTGTCGCAAAGTCAAATTCGCTGATCGCGGGAATCAGCATCGCCGCCGTCGCAAAGGCGTAGGTGGTCGTCACCACCGAAAAGACCGTCAACTCCTGATTGCGCAGGATGAAACTAGTGATCGCAAAGAAAGTCAAAAACGGCAGGCCAAAAGTGGCCAGCGCGATCGCCGGCGAGGGATTGCGATGCCCCAAGGCCATGAACAGCCCGGTGCCACCTCCCAAAATGATCGCCAGAAACGGCGCCAACTGGCGACCAAACGAACCGCGAAAGCTGATCATGATCAGCATGCAGGTGATGATCCCAAGAAAGAGAAAGAAGACCGTCCCAAGACTGACCCCGATGGCGGTCCGGCTGCGACTGTAGATCATGCCGCAGTGAATCCCCAGCATGATCACAAAGACCACCATCACCAGCCACCCACCCAGGGTGAACCAGAGATTCTCTGTCGATATGCCGCCACTCCACCACAACCACACCACCAACGCCATCGGCAGCAGAATCATCTCCTTGGCGACATAGAAAGCCCCCACCATCTTGCTGAGGATAAACTCCCAAGGAGTGATCTCGGTCATCAGGAGAAAGTCGAGCGCCTGTCCATCCCGTTCGTTGGTGATCGAATTGACCGCCAAGGCGTTGATCATCACCAGGGAGAGGATTCCCAAGGGAGCCAGCGGTCCGGCAGCGGCGGGGATCAGCGAATCGGATAGGCGGCTTCGGCCCAGCGCGGTCCCATCCTGGATCAGCTGCTGGAGGGCAACAGCCGTCAGCGCAAAGAGAAGCAGATAAGCCAGTCGCACGATCAGCACTTTGCGGCCGTAAGCCCAGGTGCGCACTTCGCGCCAAAGGATCGGCCAGTTCCATACCGCGCGGGCGCGGCGTGCCTTCCAAGACAGAACCCGATTCGGTTGACCCGCTGCCTCCGCCTCCGCCTGCTCAGTGGCCGCCAGCGCCGAAGCATCGTCCTGCGCGGCGACCGGTCGCGCCTGGCGCGATGGGTTCCAAATGCGCAGGAACAGCCAAGAGATCGCGGTCATCGCCGCCGCCTGAATCAGTAGCACCAGCGTTGCCGGCGCTCCCGCTCCCAGCCACTCCAGCGACTTCCAAGGACCTGCCTCAGGCATCGGCTGACAAAGACTCCAGATCGCCCTCGCAGGGCTCAACCATCGTGCCGACTCGGCAGGAACCATCGCAATCCAACCGCCAGCCACCACCTCGCCCAGCGCCAACCACAAGACGATCACCAGAAGCGTCAGCGCAATGGCCTGAAATGTTTTCTCGCGCCAGAAGGCCATCGTCGCCCCAAGAGCACCGCTGGCCAAAATCGCCGCCGCCGTCAGTAACTGGCACTGCACCACCTGCTCCACCGTCGCCCCGCCCAGAAGCGGCACCAGCATCGCCACGGGGAGTCCCGAAAAGAACCAGTTCCACACCGGCATCAATCCCCCGGCGATCTTCCCAATCACCACCTGAGCGTTGCTCAATGAGGTCAGAAGAAGCAGATCCATGGTGCGGCGATCCTTTTCATGGGCCACCACATTGGCAGCAGCGATCGCGGCCATGAAGGAAAGGACCAGCAGCTGCAGCGGCGCGAGGAACTGAAAGATCAAGGTTCCAAAACGCGCGAAGTCCCCGACGTTGCGCACCGGCTGGATCCCGGTCAGCAACAGCCATGCGGTGCAGATCAGTGAGAACAGCGCGATGGCATACACCCAGCGTCCAAAGAAATGCTTGGCTCGCCGCGGCAACACCACCACCTCGCGTTCGAAAATCGGTCCCAGCATCCGACGCGATACCCCCCTGAGAAACCATCCGGCCTGACGAAGCAATCCGGCACCAATCCTCTTGCGTTCGAAGAGGGCACCGCATCAATCGCTCTATTGTAATGACCCTGACAGGACAGCGGCGCTCCCCCCGGTTTCCCGCACCCCCTGCCATGTCGAAAGCCTTATATTTGCTCGGAAAGTTCATCCTCATAGGGTGGCGAAAGCCGCGCCAGGTCGGTCAGCATCCCCTGAAGCCGCTCCCGTAGCGTCGCTAGGATCGGATCCTCTTCCCCCTTGGCACCTCGGTCGGTCGACACCTCGATCGCCTCCCCGACCTGGATCACCACCTCCAATGGACGATGCAGCGTGACGCGGTCGGTCAAATCCTCCTCCAACCGCTCCAGTGTCTCCAGGACGCGCATCTGAGTGGTAGGCGGGGAGAGGTAGTCGATGGGGTAGGAGGCGATTTGCTGAGCCAAGTAGAGGTGGCTGAGCTGCTTCCAGAGGATTTTGCGATCGAGCTGTCCAACTCCCTGCAGCAGTTCGGGGACGATCTTCATCCGAATCGACTTGATCCGCGGAATGATTGATCCTTCCTGAGTCCTCCCTAGCCACCGCGTCTCCAAAGGATGCAGCAACCCATCGATCAGCCGCTGCTGTCGCTCCTGAAAACTTCCCTCCTGCACCTGCCCCAGGTGTTCGATTTCCTTTAGCCCCAGCAGGGCCTGGGTGATGCGCTGGATCCGCATCCGGCTGGACCAATGACTTTGAGGCTGCCAAGTCAACCGCTGCTCAATCCGATCCAGCACGGGCCGCATCGATTTTTGGAGATCGCCATGAAACAGATACTTCAGCGCCACCGGATGGATCACCACACCCGCCTGATGGTTTGCCTTCTGCCGTTTCTTGGCTGCTGCGCGGGCCATGAAGGACACGCCATCCAGCAGACTTTGCAGCTGGTCGTTGGTGCGAAAGACAGCTCCCTCCGGAAACACCAACAGCGGTCGCTCTCCGGTCGCCAGAATCTCGATCGCCAGATCCAGCGAAGCTCGGTCGATCCCTTCGCGATAGACACTGAAGGCACCCAGCGCCTGCAGCGCCCAGCGCCGTAACCTACCTCCCTGAAACAGATGCCAACTCGCCATTCCATACAGCGGCACCTTGGCGGCTCGCGCCACCCAACCCATGACGAAGGGATCGGAGTAACGGCAGTGATTGGGGGCCAGCAGCACGCTGTGCCCCTGCCGAAGACTTTCTCGCAAATGATCGATCCCAATCAGCTGATGGCGATCGACCCCCTCGTAGCGGTTCAGATACCAATCGGCTAGGTGCAGCTTCTGAGCCGTCCACTGGAACCACCGCGAGCGCCAGGGAGGCACCATGCGGTAGGGCTTTTCCACAATGATCTCTTGCAAGTTCGCCTCGCGCTGAAGTGGGTCTCTGGACTGCTGCCACCCGCCACCAAATCATCCGCGATCCAATCATCTGCTATTCGATCCACGACCTGCCGACTCGCTTCGGTCATCGTAACCTCGGGGATGGCGCGCATGCCAATTCCAGGCGCTGCGCACAATCGTCTCCAGATCGCTGCTGACCGGTCGCCATCCCAGGATCGATTGAGCCAGCCCGATATCGGCGACCAATTGCGGAGGATCGCCAGGCCGACGAGATCCCATCTGCGTCGGAATGGGATGCCCCGTGACTTGCCTAGCCATCTCCACCACCTGGCGCACGCTGCTGCCGGTGCCACTTCCTAGATTGAAAGCCTGAAACTGCGATGGCTTCAATTGCTCGATCGCCAGCAGATGCGCCGAAGCCAAATCGTCGACGTGTGTGTAATCGCGCACGCAGGTGCCGTCCTCCGTGGGATAGTCATCGCCGAAAATCGTCATGTGCGGCCGTTGCCCCAGAGCGACCTGTAGCAGAATCGGAATCAAATGCGTTTCGGGATGATGGTCTTCACCGATATCATGCCGCAAACTGGCCCCTGCGGCATTGAAGTAGCGCAGCGCCACGGAAGCCAATCCATAGGCATGACCATAGTCGCGAAGCATCTGCTCGACAATCCGCTTGCTGCGACCATAAGGATTGATCGGATCCTGTGGCGTTGTCTCCACAATAGGACTTGTCTTCGGCTCGCCATAGGTTGCCGTCGTGCTCGAAAAAATGAAACGCTGCACACCCGCAGCCCGCATCGCTTCCAGAAGCTGCCAAGTGGCGACGACGTTGTTTCCGTAGTAGATCGATGGATCGACAACCGATTCCCCCACTGCAGCGAAGGCGGCGAAATGCATCACCAGTTCGATCTGGTGGGCGCGCAAAATCGCCTCCACCCGGGATCGATCCATCAGGTCACACACCTCCAGAGCAAATCCCTCGGATGCACCTCGGTGACCCAAGCACAGATTGTCCAGCACCACCGGGTGATGGCTCCCTTCGGCCAGCGCCCGCACGGCATGCGATCCGATATAACCCGCACCACCCACCACCAGAACGTTCAAGCGATCCTCCCTTCGCGCGTGTTGCGCAGGCAACGATTTGTTTGGAAATATGAGGATAGATCGCTGGCCAATCCCACGCCACCCCGCTCGATTCGTCCCCCAGACTTCTCCTGGCGGCATCCAACCCTTGGGGCTGTTCCTCGCACGCAGCTCCTAAGAGGATCGACGCATCGTACCGATTTTCAGGGTATAGTTCTTCGAAGCCTTCGGAAGGAGCGACGATGGGGTTTGGGAGAGCCTCCTACACCCCGCAAAAATGGGGAGGTTTCAAGCCGTTTCGATGCCGTTTGCCTGCATCCCTGGAGAAAGGATTCCTTGATGGCCCGGATCAGCAAGCTCAAGCAGCAGATGCTTCAAGCGGCTCCCCAAGCCAAAGCCGTCCAGCGGCAGTCCGACTCCGATTACCTAAAACGATTCGCGGAGTACTTGAAGCGCGAGTGCCAGTTGGCTCACAACACGGTGCTTGCCTACCACCGCGACATGAAGCGGTTTTACATCTGGCTGGATGGCCGGGATCCACGGGCGCTGAAGCTTCAGCAGCTGACCGAGTATCTCGCCTTTCTCCGCCGCGAGCAGTTGGCTGCCCCTTCATCGGCGCGACATCTGGTCGCCCTTCGCATGTTCTACAAGTTCCTCCAGTTGGAAGGTCTAGTCGCGGAGAATCCTGCCGAGCTGCTGGAGTCGCAGAAGCTATGGCAACGTGTTCCTCATGTGATTCCGCAGCGCGACATCGATCGCTTTCTCCGCTCCCCCAGACCGCACCAAGCGATGGGCCTGCGCGATCGCGCGATCTTGGAACTGATGTATGCAACGGGTTGCCGCGTTTCGGAGATTTCCGACATGCTGCTGGCCAACGTCCATCTCGACCTGGGACATTGCATCGCGCATGGCAAGGGGAACAAGCAGCGCGTTGTCCCTTTGGGAACTCCGGCAAAAGAAGCGATCGAAGCGTACCTCAAGCACCAGCGACCTGACCTTGTGGCTCGCCGAGGCGACCAGCAGGTTCCGTGGCTCATTGTTTCGCGCACTGGAAAGCGACTGCGGCGCGAAGCGATCTGGCAGCTAATCAAACGGTATGCTCTCCACAGTGGCATCGACCCGGAGGTCACTCCCCACACCCTGCGGCACTCCTTCGCCACCCACCTGCTGCAAGGGGGCGCCGACCTGCGACAAATCCAGGAAATGCTTGGCCACGCCAGCATCCAAACCACGCAGATCTATACCCAGGTCGATACCAGCAAACTGAAGAAAATCCACCAGCAGTTTCATCCTCGCAGTTGACCCGCTACACCCTCGCTCAACCGCCAGACCACTCTGA
The DNA here is from genome assembly GCA_046085865.1 of Pirellulaceae bacterium. Taxonomy (GTDB): domain Bacteria; phylum Planctomycetota; class Planctomycetia; order Pirellulales; family Pirellulaceae; genus JBEISR01. The sequence goes on along the minus strand of JBJSWM010000291.1, from coordinate 8,248 downwards.
CCACAGGCCAATTTCTGAAACCTGCGGTACACTCAGGCGTGGAACGGATGATCGGCAATCAGATCTACGTCAATTATTCGGCGACTGGAAGAGAATCGGATGCTGGGCAATCAGGAAGAGAACGAAGAGCTTGCACGGCGGCTGCTGGAGCATCTGTCTGGGTTCCCGGATTGTCTGGTCGCCTTCTCGGGCGGCGTCGATTCGGCTGTCGTGGCAGCGGCCGCTCACCAAGCACTGGGGGATCGCGCCCTGGCGGCCATCGGGATCGGTCCGGCGGTCAGCCAGCGCGACCGCGACGATGCTCGTGACACCGCAGCGCGCATCGGAATCCGCCTGGTGGAACTCCCCACGAAGGAGATCCAGAACAACGACTACCGCGCCAACGATGGTCGAAGATGCTTTCACTGCAAAAACGAACTCTATGGCGTGCTGGGTCGCTATGCGAAAGACCATGGCTGGATTCGCATCGCCAACGGAACCAATCTGGATGACCTGGGGGATTACCGCCCAGGTCTGCAGGCGGCTACCGAACATCAAGTGACTTCACCGCTGGTCGACTGCCAGATGGGCAAGGCCCAAGTTCGGCAACTGGCCAGTTTCTGGAACCTGCCGATCTCCAGCAAGCCGGCCAGCCCCTGCCTTGCCAGCCGCATCGCCTACGGGCAAGAGGTGACCTCCGAACGGCTGCGGCAGATTGAGGAGGCAGAGACATGGCTGCGGCAGACACTACAAATCGACGACCTGCGCGTGCGCTGGCATCCCGGCCCGTTAGCTCGCATCGAAGTCCCAGACCGCGTCTGGCCCCAGATGGTCGACCCGGAGCTGGCTTATCGACTGGTGACCAAGCTGAAGAGCCTAGGATTCCTGTTCGTCACCTTCGACCTAGGCGGACGCAAGACCGGAAGCTTGAATCAAATGCTGCCGGTCCTTCCTTCTCCCGACGGCTCCTGATCCTTCTGGCCGCAATGGCACGTCTCACCCATTGCCAGCCGATGTTGGAAGCCAAGTGGCAGTCACGATCATCCTGCATAGCCGGGCCGGCGATGCCACAGCTTGATAGCTTTCAAAAGGTGCCACCCAACCTTCGTTAGCTCACCACCCCTGCGCGGTGATACCTGGCAAGAGCTCGAGGCCGAGCAGAATGTTCTGCTAACCCATCATAGATCGTCGGGGATTTGTGGGGATCGGCTGAAATCACCGCGGCAGCCGAGTGTGATTTTCCATCAAGCTTAACCCGACGCACGGCTCCGGTAGGTTTCCTTCCTATGGCGTTTCTTCGTACTCGTACTCAGCATCGCGGTACTCGTACTCGATCGATCCCTCTGATACCGAATCAGTTCGCTGGATGAGTCGAGTCAACATCGACACGATCCGTTTCAGGTTCGTCTTGCCGACCCGATTCACTTCAAGATCGATCGCTTCGAATGATACGAGTATGTCGTGAATCGCAACGCATTCCAAAGCTGAGCCGCGCGCGATCTCGAAAAATCGATTCTTGTCCTTGAGACTTTGTTTCCCATTGCCTTCCGCGATGTTCAGTGGGATCGATTGAGCAGCCCGCAACCACTGATCGCGAGCATGGCGTTCCGCACCATTTAATGATTTCGCGATTCGATAAGACGAAGCAACGTACTCGATCGCAAGTCGATAGACGTCGAGTCGTTCGTGGTCAAAAAATGGTTCGGTCATCTGCGCCCTATCGAGTACGAGCACGAGCACCGTTTCACTGAGTACGAGTACGAGGAAATCCGACCTGAAGCGCAACCTAAAAAAGGTACCTGACACGAATGGCACTGCCGGTTGGAATCAAAGGACTTAGGTCAGGCGGAAGTGATAGGGTTCAGCTTCGCTTGCGAGCGGGGCTTAGAGCCTATCCGATAACTCAGAATCCAAATGAGCTTGCCGCACCGGTGAGTCCTGTTGTAGTTGAGAGTTGGTAACAAAAACAACTCAAATACAAAGGACTCACCATGGATGGTGCGAGCAGCTTTGATGACTACCGAATGCCAGACGAACTTTGGGAACTGTTGGAGCCGTTTTTACCAAAATATCCCGCCAGCACCAAGGGCGGACGTCCACGTGCTGACCTGCGAAGGGTTGCCGACGCCATTTTCTACCGTTTGCGAACAGGCTGTCAGTGGAATGCCATTCCCAGGGAACTGGCTGCTGGCAGCACGGCTCATCAGTACTTTCAGGAGTGGTTGGAGGCAGGTGTCTTTGGCTTGCTTTGGCAAGAAGCCTTGGCCGACTACGACAATTTGGTTGGATTAGATCTACGTTGGCAGTGCGTGGACGGTGCGATGACCAAGGCGCCTCTGGGCGGGCAAGAAACCGGGAAAAATCCTACGGATCGTGCCAAGCGAGGAACGAAACGTTCCCTGATGACTGATGCCAATGGGATCCCGGCAGGATTGGCTGTAGCTGGAGCCAATGTGCACGATATCCGGTTGCTGGAGCAGACCATCGAGGATGCGTGAAAGCGATCACCACGCTGCGAGAATTGCTTCAAGGAGCCTATCGCCCTGGACAAAGGTTATGATTCCCAGGCAGTCCGAACGTTACTAGAAACCGTGTATGGCTACATCGCTCATATCAAGTCTCGGGGTGACGGCTCCAAAGACGCCAAACGGAGTCGTCGAAAAAAGGCCAGGCGCTGGGTCGTCGAGCGCACCCATGGCTGGCTCAATCGCTTCCGAAGCATCCTCATACGGTGGGAAAAGAAATTACAAAATCATATCGCTTGCCTGCATCTTGCATGTGCCTATCTTACCTATGCTAGATCAGGGGTTTTCGGATAGGTTCTAAGACTGCGCCGCACGCAAAACGATGGCGACAGAAATTCCTAGCGGCGAGGCGCTAGCCGCCGGTTCTTGCCAGCGCAATTCCGATCTTCTCTGATGCTTGCCTTTCACGCACTCAGATGCGTCACTCGCAAGTGATGATCGTGATGGGAGGTGCAGACGCGCAGGCCGTCCTGGTGCAGATCGAGATCCCGCGCGATGTTCGGCAGATTGAATCGATGGATCGCCGTCTCCTTCTCGGCATTCCAAAACAGCAACATCCCACCTGTCGATCCACCACTGACCCCCATCACCGTTCCATCCGATAGAAATCGCAGCCCCCACAGCACGCCGCCGGTCACCCCTTCGGCCACATGCGACTTCGTTACCTGACCGCTCTCCAGATCGATCCGCAGACAAAGCGGTTCATGGACCGCACCTAGTGGATTGGACGACTTGTGCAATCCACCAGCCACCAGCGTCTTGCCATCAGGAGAAACCGCCAGCGCCCGAACACCACCAAAATCGACCAGCTGCCCTCCGTTGAAACTATGCAATGCCTTGGCGTCGATCGCTTGGACCTGCATCCGCGTCGCACGATCCCAGACGATCACGTTGCCCAAGAGATCGCCGCTGAGAATCTGGGTCCCCGAAGGATGATAGACCACCGAGTACACATCGCGAGGATGCGCCTGCCAGCGATGAATCAGCTGCCCTGACTCCAATTCCCACAAGGCGATCGTCTTGTCGTTCCCGCAAGTCGCCAGCTCCTTGCCGTCCGGCGACAACGCGATCGCTCGCACCCATCCCTGATGGGCATCGATCTGCCGGTGCAAGGTGCACTTGTCGTCCGCACTGGCCCACCAGATCAGTCGACCGTCGCAACCACCCGACAGAAAATACTGCCCCTGCGGCGTCCCACATAGGGCATGAACCCAGCTTTCATGTCCCTGCATCACCAGCGGCTGCGGCTTTTCCTCCGCCAGATTCCATCGCTGAAGGGTATTGTCTTCGGAGCTGGTGTAAGCCCATCGCCCCGTGGGGCAAAAGCGAGCCGCCAGGAGAGGGCGGGTGTAGGGCACCTGCAATCCAAGACGACTTTTGGCGATCTCCAAAGCTGCCATCACGACTTCGCCTCTTTATGGAACTCTTCTCAGACCGGCGCGTTCGTCCGTCTCCCGTCAGCTCAAGACGCTCCAGACGGGCTGCGCTGCAGGATCGCCCAGCGGCATATCGCGGCCATCGACATCGATCGATGCCGTGGAATCGACCCCCACCGCCTGCAAGTAGGTATGGAACAGCTCTCCATGGTCGACCTGGCCATCGATGACTTCGGTTCCTTGTTCGTTCGTCTGCCCGTAGGCGGCACCGCGTTGCACCTTCGCACCCGCCATGACGACGCTCCACGCCTTGCTCCAATGATCTCGACCGTAGTAAAGATTGATATTGGGCGTCCGGCCGAATTCACTGAGCACCACCACCAGCGTTTTCTCCAGCAGCCCTCGCGCCGCCAGGTCTTCGATGAAGGTGGCGAAGGGGCGATCGAATTCCCCCAGCTGCTCTAGGTGGAATCCGAAATTTTCGTTGTGCGTGTCGTAGTTGCTGTGCACCACCTGCAGGAACGATACCCCTTGTTCCAGCAGCCGCCTAGCCAGCAGGCAGTGGCGGCCAAAGTCATTCGATCCATACCGATCCTGATCCGCCTGCGACTCCTTGGTCACATCGAACGCATCCCGCTTCTCCATCAACCTCTGAGCTTGCTGGAAGGAGTGCGTGTAGGCTTCCGTGAGCGCCGTGCGACGCTGGTTGAAGAATTGCTGATTGAGCTGCTGGCGGACCTGATGCCTTCGCGCCTCGGTGGCATCATCGATCTGCTCTGGCTTGATCGAATAATTCGGCGGCGCACCATTGCCCAGCACGATGCTGCTGAACTGCGGTCCCAAATAAGCTGCATCAGCGCTTCGTCCGCCACCACCCGAGGGCGTGATGAGGATGTGCCCGGGGAGTGGGTTTTTGGGATCGGCTAGCATCTTCGCCGAAACGGCACCAATCTGCGGGTAATCGGCTGCCGGGGTCTGCCGACGGCCCGTCATCATCATGTACGCCCCTTTGCCATGATCGTCTTCGGCGGTGTTCACGCCGCGCATCAGGCAAAGATGATGCATCTGCTTGGCGGTGCAGGGGAGCAGTTCACTGATGTGAATCCCGGGCACGCTGGTCGGTATCGCGCGAAAGGGACCTCCAGTCGGCGTCGATGGCTTGGGATCCCAACTCTCCAGTTGGCTTAAACCTCCATGCAGGTTGAACACCACCACCCGATGATCGCTCTGCTGGATCGATTGAGCGGCACGGCCCTGCGTCACCGCGCCCAACATCCCGCCGATGGCACCGCCGGCTAGCGTCCCCAGAAACTTTCGGCGGGCATCGCGATGAGCCTGTGTCTGGCAAGCGTAACTGGCATGCATGGTGCATCACTCCTCAAAAAATCTCGAATCTCGCCAACCCAAAAGGCTGCATCGACGCATCACTGAACAAACCGAAACTCGACTCCACACAGAATCGCCCAGACCAATTCCTGAGCTCTTGCCGGTCGCTGTTCCGCTGGACCATTCCAATACTCGGCAACCAAAGCCACCTCATCCGAAGTGGGGCTTCGTGCCAGAAGCGACTGATAGAGTTCCTCGGCCGCCGTCTTGGCATCGGCTGCAAGAATCACGCGAGCCGTCGCATTGCTTCCATTCGAACCGGACCATCCGTAGACCGCGCCACCATTGGCCAGAAAAAGCGCCTGTTCGGCCGTCGCGAAAAATGCCTCCGGCTGTCCCGCACCGGCCGAATAGAGCGTCGCGAACTGATCGAAATTGCCACGCAACTTGTCGATCGCTCGCCGCGTCGCCAAGCGATCGCGACGCCGAATTTCCTCCGGCGACATTGCCGTTCCCTCCGGCACCTTCTCCGCTTCGTCGATCGCCTTGCGTTCCTGCAGCACATGCTGTTCCAAATGCCCACTGATCTGCAGGCAACTAGCGCAGTACTGCTCGGGGCTAAGCGGACGCATCGGACTTCCGATCCATGCCTCCGGCGACTCTTCCATCCACTTGCGATTGGCCAGCAGCAAGGCTGACCGCGCGGCTTCCCATGCGGCGCGATGCTGCTCGAGCGCGGTCGATAGCGCATCGATCTGGGGCTGACGAGCCGCCAGGGACTGATCGAGCTGTCCGATCTGCTGCTGGTGCTGCAGGACCAATGCATCCAGCCCCTTCAGCTCTTCGGCGAAGGTCTGAGCCTGCAACTGGGCGGTGCCCAGTTGGGTATTTGCCACCTGCAACTGCTGGTTGATCGCACCGACCAAAGGCTGGTAGTCCGATACTTGTTCCAACAACTGTTGTGCCGACTTCAATTCCGCCAGCGAAGCCTTCCACGCATCAGCCGCTCGCTGAAACTGCATCGCCTGCGACTGCGCGGTCTGCAGCTTCTGCTGCAGTGGATCGCGCTGCGATGTGATTTCGGCAAGTTTTCCATCAAGCCCTTGGCGCATCGTGGCATCGGTCACCGAAAGCCGTTTCAGCTCCTCCAGCGGACGTTGGATGGGAGCGACGGTGCGGGCGATCTGCTGGTACAACTGCCACGCACTCTCCCAAGCCTGCCTCTTAGCAAGCTGTCCCGCCTGACGTTCCATGCGACGCATCGCCAGCATCGATTGATCCCAGCGGCGGCGAGCTGCCAGCAGGGACTGCTGCGCCGCTTCGTAGGCCGATCGCTGGGAATCGAGCTGGCTGGCTAGAGCGACAAGATGTTTCTGGGCGGCATCCTCGGCAGTCCGCGCGGCATCGACCGCTTGCTGCGCCGGAAGCCGGGCTGCTTCGGCGGCGGTTGCTTCGGTCGCTGCAGTGTCGCGCCTCGCCCCAAGTTGCTGCACGGTCTGCACCAAAGCCGCGTCTTCGGGAGCCGTCAGCGACTGAACGACCTCCAGTTGCTGATAGGCAGCCTGCAGAGCAGCCAGTTTCTTGGCAGCTTTGTCGGCGGCTTCCGCCAAAGGCTGAAGCACCTTCGCTGCCTCGGCCGTCTTCTTCACCGTCTCCAAGTACGCTGCCTCGCCACCATCGCGCTCCTTCACCAACCTCACGCACTCTTTCTCGATCGCGGCAAGCGCCTCCCTTGCGGCGATCCAGCTATCGTCCGCTGCATCGATCTCCCCTTGGAGCGATTGGGGATCCCCTGCTTGCAACGCGATACCTGCTGTTCCTGCCGCTGCAGCAATCGACTCCAGCGCCTCCGGCTGCTGCGACAGCGTCTGCTGGCCCAGACGATAACGCTGCGTCATGACCAGCTCCCGAAGGAACGGCTTGATCTGGAAGCGATGATCGATCAGCCCTTGAGTGATGGTGGCCAGCAGAGCCGGATCGGAGGGGGGATTGCTGGGGTGATGCATGTCGAGCGGATGGACTAGGCCGCGATCGAACAGCAGAGCCCACAGGCGATTGGCCCAGTTCTCGGCGAACGGCTGGTAACCTGGTCCCAGCATCGCTGCAGCCAATTCCTTCCGGCTGCTCAGCTTCGGTAGCCGAGGGCTCTCCGCCACCGTGCCGGCAATCGCCAGGTCGCCATACCGATCGGTCGGTAGCTGATAGCTAGACCACTGCGGCACCGCATCCCACAGCTTGCGCCCCACCCAGTGCGGCTTCCCCTTATCGAAAACCGATTCAAAGGGTGCGTCCCCGGGGGCTTTTTCGATGTAGTACTGTTTCTTGACTTCTTTTCCCTCGGCATCCTTGGTGGCGACTTCCACCATACTGCTGGGGGCGAAATAGGCGAGCTGTCCGTGGTAGTCCTGCTGGCGGTAGCCATCGATCAGCGGATGATCGTGGCACTGAGCGCACTGCAGATCGCGGCCCAAAAAAATCCTCCCAAAGTCGCGCGTGATGCGGTGCGGATCGCCACCGCGATCCAGATAGAATCGCTGCGTCGGCCGCTGGGCATCGACGGCCCAAGATCCTTCCAAGATTTCCCGCGTCCAGCGATCCAGCCCCCAATCTTGCTCCACTCCCAAACGCAGCCATTCAATCCACTCGGGACGCCCCACCTGCTGCGCCCCCCGCCGCTCCATCAGCGTGACATCCAGCCACGCGACTAGTCGTTCTTCGAAAAGCGGGTCGGCTAGGAAGCGATCGATCCACCGCGTCTGGCGATCCACCGCCGTATCTGCAAGAAACTCATCCAGCTCCTTGCGAGTGGGTACCGTGTTGCGAAGGTCCAGTGAAAGACGCCGCAGCCATTGACCGGGTGGTAGCGCCTCCGGGGTCCAGGGAGATGCTGCGTCGATCGCAGCAATCTGGTCGATTCGCTGATGCAGCGCCAGACCCACAGACGCCACCTCCTGAGCGGCCAGGGGTGCGACGAGCGATCCTAGGCAGAGGATGGCAAAGAGAGCGGCCTTGAAGGCGGGAACCATCGAACTTCCTCCCAGG
>JBJSWM010000290.1:0-1029 GCA_046085865.1 Pirellulaceae bacterium | reverse complement strand
GCTCAAGGGCTCAAGACGGTGCCTGGACCATTGGCCGCGATGCTGACATTGCTGGAGCCAATTTTGCTGCCGATCTGGGTCTTCGTGGCGTGGGGGAGGAACACCGATTACCAGCCTCCTTCCTGGTGGACGCTGATCGGTGGGCTGCTCATTATGCTTGGCTTGCTGCACGGTGTCCTTCATGGGCTGAAGGAAAGTCGCGCCATGAAAGAGGAAGCGGAATGCATCTGAGCGATGGAGGTGAGGAGGCGGTCGGTCATTGGAATCGATGGTGCGGCGTTCCAGACTTCTCTTCAGTAACAACTCCACCTCTTCTTTGGAGGGGGTGTGTCGAAAGCGGCATCGATGCCAAACTGCCGAACGAAGCTGTTCCTTGACGGTATTTCGACCCCGGAATATATTCCAATTCAGGCCGTGAGGAGGCCTTATGGCTTTTCCCCAGGAAGGGTTGGGGTGACTGTGCCGCATCGTTTGGACTGATTCCGGATGAGGCAACTGAGGGGAAGGCAAGCGATGATGGCAGCCCGATGTTATTGCGGGTGTTTCGCTGAAAAGCCTTGGTGAAACGCTGAGACCTGATCGGGATCGGGGTGTTTCCACCGGGGGTAGATCGTCCTTAGGCTGGGACCATTGGCGAGTTGATCGATCTTCGGAAAAGCTAAGAGATTGCTCGATCAACTGGCGGCAGGGAATTGATGGACCTTCAACAACTTAACGATCGACATCAAGCAGATCATCTTGTGGTGCGCGAGTATACGCCCGAATCTGCGATGCTGCACCCAAGCACTCTGATTTCGGGTTTGGTATCCGATCTTTATCGCGGCCGAGAGTTGGCTTGGCGGATATTCGTGCGGGACATCCAGTCTCAGTTTCGACAGACGTACTTGGGCTACTTGTGGGCCTTTCTCCCTCCGCTCTTTACATCGTTGACATTCATCTTTCTGCAAAGTCAGGGGATCGTCCGGGTGGAGGGTGTCGGGAAGTCGTATGCTGCATTTGCGATGATTGGGACGCTGTTGTGGCAGACGT
>JBJSWM010000289.1:0-3188 GCA_046085865.1 Pirellulaceae bacterium | reverse complement strand
CCATCCCACGGTAGCGATAGGATGGTTTTTTAGTTGTAGCCAAGGCTACATTGTGGACAGGAGCCAATGGTTCGATAGAGTCCCGACCATCCCATATCGCATCGGCCATCGCCAATCCAATTGGTTCCCGCCCTCCGACTGCCTCTGGCTGCGACTCGGCCATCCCGATTGCCAACACGCGTTCGATCCGATCCGAAGAAAGTCCCTGGGGTCCAGACATCTCTGGCGCCAGGGCTGCGACTGCCAGCAGCTCATCCAGCACCTGATCGCTTTCGATCGCCAGCCGTTCGAAAGCCTGCGATTGGTCGGCAGGCAACTGTCGCTGCAGGTACGCGGCCACCGAGGCGGGATCGATGCCTAGTCCCGTGCCTGACAGCGGCGGGGTGCGAGGAGTGGTCGATTGGCGCAGTCTTCCCAAGTGCTCGTACAGCGACTTGGCGGCTGCGTGCTGCTGCAGCCGTTCATCCAACGTCGCTTGTTGCTGAGCATTCAGCAACCCGCATTGGCCGGCAATCAAGGTGCGCAGGGTGATCCGCATCCATTCGCTCGCTAGCAGTATCCCAGCCAACCACGGCAAGGCCCGCGCGAACGCCGCCGGGCATCGAATGCCCGGAGGGTAGAAAATGGAAAAGGGAAAGTCCAGGGCGAATGTCCGTTCGCCTAGCCATTTGGCCCCAGGCTAGATGATCCCGTGATGGCTCAAATACCGTTCGGCATCCAGCGCGGCCATGCACCCGGTTCCCGACGAGGTGATTGCCTGACGGTAGTAATCGTCCGACACGTCCCCTGCCGAAAAGACACCTTCGACGCTGGTCTCGGTCCGGAACGGTTTGATCCAGCGAATATAGCCCTTATCGGTCAGCTCCAACTGCCCATTCAGGAAGGCAGTGTTGGGGGTGTGGCCGATCGCCAGAAACAGCCCACCTGCCTCGAGATCCGAAACTTCCTTCGTCTGGTTATTGATGACTCGGACCGCCGTGACTCCCTTCTGATCGTCCCCCAGCACCTCCTGCAGTTCGGTGTTCCAGCAGACCTCGATCTTGGGATTGTCCTTGACGCGCTGCTGCATGATCTTGGAGGCGCGTAGTTCGTTGCGTCGCACCAGAAGGGAGACCTTCGACGCGTACTTCGAAAGATAGGTTGCTTCTTCGATCGCCGAGTCACCGCCACCGACCACGATCAGTGGCCGCTTGCGAAATCTTGGCAAGGCTCCATCGCACACAGCACAAGCGCTGACACCGCGATTCTTGAAGGCTTCCTCGCTGGGCAGGCCGAGGTAATTCGCACGAGCTCCGGTGGCGATGATGACGGTATGCGTCTGATGAGCACCGCTTTCCAGCGTTTCGATCCGGAAGGGGGCCTGGCTGAAATCGACTTTCACGACATCGTCGGTGACGATGCGTGTTCCGAAGTTTTTCGCCTGCTGCCGCATCAGCTCCATCAGCTCCGGCCCCGTCACCGCATGCGCATGTTCTTCGATCGGCGGCATCATCGTCAGGCGGTCGGGATCGATCGCCGATTCCAGAAACTCCTTCAGCTTGCCGGAAGGGTAACCGGCGTAGTTTTCCACTTCGGTGGTCTGTGCCAACTGGCCAAGCGGTAGGGTTCCCTTGAGTCGGTTTTCTTCGGTGAGCGCCCCTTCGAAAAGAAGTGGCTTCAAGTTCGCTCGCGCCGCATAGATCGCGGCCGACCAACCAGCAGGCCCGCTACCGATGATGATGCAGTTTTCTACAGTCATTTCGACCCTTTACCTCGATCCATAGACTAGGAACTTCAGGAATCCAAATCCTGCTGAAGAACAAGCACTAGAGCCTACCCAAAGGGCGTCGGGAAGGAAAGATAGTGACCAGCCTGGTTGAGTATGCCGTCCCCACCAAGCATCATCCGCCTGCAAGTATCGGCTCTTCGCATTCGCAACGGCTGCCTCCCATCGGCTATGATGAAGGCTTGGCAAGTCCGGACCGATCGCAAGTCTGGACCTGAATGAAGCTCAACCGAGCCTCCAGATCCTTCCCCAAAATCGCTCACCGATGCATCCACCGCGACCAGAGGGCATCCATCCCTTGGTCGCCTGCTTTGCACCAGAGGTGACCCGACGATTCGGGGAACTGGCCTAATCGACTGGATGGGAATTGCAGCATGGGCAGATCGCTCTCGAACCTCATTCCACTGTTGGCAGGATGCGCGGCTCTCCTCTTGGGGACGGCAACCAACCACGCGACAGCGTTCGCCAAAGTTTCGATGTCCTCCCCCGGTATGCTCACCTACTCGGTGGTGCGACCGGGCCAACAGGTTTTTCTGTCGGTGGAAGTGACCAATGAAACCGATGCGCAAGCCCGGGGGCGAGTCATTGCGACGCTGGAGGAAGAATCACGCATGCAGTTCGCCGGTGCGTTCCAATTGGAACCAGGGGAACGACAGCGTGTGGTGATTCCCGTGGGTGTTCCCGAAAGTGCGTATCCCGGCACCCGAATCGATGCGCAGGTACGGATGGAGGTGGAAGGGCAGGAGGGTGAATCGGAGGCGGTGGTGGAAGAAGGGAAGGCGGTTTTTGAAACGATTCCGCTTTATGTCGATCCCGACGACCATGTGACTCTGATGATGATGGAGACGAAGCCGAGGGAGCCATTCGACTGGCAGTGGCGAGCCGATGCGAGGCATTACAACTACGAACTGATGGTGGCATCGCGCGTTCAGGCTGGCTGGACCCGACGCAGCGTGGAAGTGGCGCCCCATCCCCTACCGACCGATCCAGAGGCGTGGGATGTCTACGATTCAGCGATTCTCAGCGATGAGATTTTCTTGCGGGATGCGGCTGCCACAGGTGCCATCCAAAGCTGGGTGATGCGTGGCGGCAGACTCTGGATTCTTCTCGATCAACTCTTCCCGCTTGCTGCCAACTCCGACGACCCGGTGCAACGCCAAGCCATCAGCAACCTCCAGTCGCTGCTGGGCGGATCAGTGAAGCTAGACATTCAGGACGACTGCTATCTGGATACGATTCAGATCGAGACGCGTGAACCACTGAACGCCAGCGCGGAAGAGCTGAACTATTCGGTCGACCCACCGGTGCGGATGCGCCGAGTACTGATCGAAGGAGGCGAGGTGACGCATCGCATCGGCGGTTGGCCTTTAATCACCTGGGTTCCACTGGGCCAGGGCGAGGTGCTGATCACCACCATGGAAGC
>JBJSWM010000288.1:0-2067 GCA_046085865.1 Pirellulaceae bacterium | reverse complement strand
GCATAACCACCATAAACAGTAATTGCGCTTGCACATGCATTCAAGTGCGCATGCGCGCCGCAAGCGTTCGCTGTGTCAACTGGCACGCATTCCCTGCACATGCACACCTATGTCTGCATATGCTTCACCTGTAAACATATGTGCATGTGCGACCCGTAACGATCCGGAAAATATAACTCGCTGTCTGGTTATGTGGTTCCTAACGCAATTCTTGTCACAAGCGATGGCGATCGCCAATCAACCCTACCCACAATCATCCTGATCAACTGTACGTGGCCAATCTTGCTTCCAGACCGGATCGATGCGACGGTGCGCGATTTGGCGACGCTGCAGCAATGGATTCAGAATCGTTAGTCTCGTAAAAAAACCTCCGGACATGCCGGAGGTTTTCAATCGATCGATTGCTGAAACGATCCTCGTTGCAACAAGAGCAACCTTTTCGCGGGATCAGTCCCACCACCAGCGGCCTTCGGCCAAGTCACTGGCAGGTGCCGACTTCGTAGCCTGCTGGCCGACCGCCTCATCGACCGCGGCTTGGTCCTTCAGCAGACTCTTCGTGGCGATGGTGACTCCGCCTCCAATTGGCGTCATCAGAGTCGATCCACGCCAGACGGCGTTGACAGCCGATTCGACCTGAGTCGGCGCCATCTTGCCCTGCACGGGCAGTTTGTTTTCTGCAGCGAAAGCTCCCAAACTCCAATTGGCCTTGCCATAGAGTTCCGACGACTGGATGAAGGCGGCAGCGATCGTCAGATCGAACAGATTCCGCATCTCCATGTAGATCGGATTCGCCTTAGCGATCGCTTCGTACTTGGAGCTGAATTCCTTGGTGAAACCTTGGCTGGCGCGATCCTGCGTCGACCCGGCGGATGCACGGACGCCGGTCTGGGAGACGAATTCGTCTTCGCCTACTAGCTTGACACCAACGCCATCCAATTGCAGGGCATTGCGATCGGGGCTAACTTTGACGGCGTCGTAGTTGGGAACAAAGTACCATCGCTGCATCTGATTGGCCTTCCGCGAGGACGGGTTGGCGCGTTCCACCCAACTGGTGAACTGAGGCAGTGGCTTATCGAGCCCGATTCCGATCAGCTTCATGCGGTAATCCGCTTCCACAAGCACCTGAGCAAAGTGGGTGCTGGCAGGGACTCCATGGACCGTAACCTTCTGATATCCAAGATGATTGCGAAGGGCACTGGCGATCGCCACATCGGAGTTCCCTCCCACCTGACCTCCCAGTTGGTTCAGAAAGGCTTGCATGCGCTGCAGCCCTTCTTGAGTGGGATCGATCGAGCAACCAACCACGACGCCGCGTTTGGCCTCTGGACCAAAGGTGCGCAAGGCAACGATCAGGTCATCCAGACGCAGCGTCGGGGATCCTGACCCAAAGCCGACCAAACGGCCCGTGGCATCGATATCGACTTCCTCGGCAGGGCCTGCCAAGACGATGTCCTGAGTCTCTGGGAGGTAGAAGACATATTCGACGCGAGTGAGCCCGGCCAACGTCATCATGTCACGACTTGGCAGCTTGCCTGCTTCCAGACGCGCTGCGACGGCCGATTCGAGTCGATTGAGCGACACTTTGCGTAGTTGGCTGGCTGACTGCAACGCCTTAGGGCGACTCTGTCGCGCTGCGGCTCGCTGAGCGTAGATCAACTGGGGATCGATGCGACTGACGCGCAGCACCCCATCGGCGTCCACTTCCACACCGGCGACTGGCGGCGTATTGTTGTTATCGCCACCTCCGCCACCTCCGCCATCTCCACCACCACCTCCGCCACCACCATCGCCTCCACCGCCTTGAGCGAGGAGGAGCGAAGGGATCAGCAGCGCGGTGCAGAGCGCCATCCCGATCTGGGTAAGCCAACGCAAACGGAATCGGCAATTCATGGGTCGCAGTCCTCAAATCGAGACAGTCAGGTGCGGTCGACCGCCGCTCATCGGCTTGAAAAAATAGAGCAACTGGAGAAGCGCGTCGTTCTTGTAAGGATAATCAGCATCGCAAGGGCAGGCAACGATTTTGGGCCAATCCCAGGTTGATCCCTTTGGCTAGCAATCTTATCTATC
>JBJSWM010000287.1:0-5838 GCA_046085865.1 Pirellulaceae bacterium | reverse complement strand
CGAAACGAAGGCGACGGAAATTTCCAGCGGCGAGGCGCTAGCCGCCGGTTCTTTCCATCGTGAAACTTGGTACCAGCAACAGACAAAAGAACCTGGCCGCTAGCGCGGTCCGGCGAGACCCGAGCGGGGCAGCGCTCCGTGAAAAGATTGTCGAGTGACACGGGCACAACTGGGATTCGTCAGGTCGAATCGCCGGACGAGCTGATCTGGAGGGCTCGATCGCTGATATCCTTTCGGCACCACGCGCCTGGCCACCGCACCTTCTGGACGGCGGTGTAGGCCTGTAGTTTCGCGGCGGAGATTGTGGCGCCAAGAGCGGTCACTCCTAGCACGCGCCCGCCATCGGTTAGGACGCGCCCTTGGTCCAGCCTGGTGCCAGCGTGAAAGACTTTCACATCTTCTACCTGTCCGGCAGCTTCCAGACCCGTGATCTCTTTCCCTTTCTCATACTCTCCCGGATATCCCTCGCTGGCGACAACGACGCACAGCGCAGGGCGAGGATCCCAGATCGGATCTTCGATCGAATCGAGACAACCGTCGACGGTGGCTTCCAGGATATCCATCAGATCGCTTTGCAGCCGCATCAACAGCGGTTGGCACTCGGGGTCACCAAGTCGTACATTGAACTCCAGCGTCTTGGGACCGGCCGATGTGAGCATCAGTCCGGCGTAGAGAACCCCTTTGAATGGCTTTCGATTCCTCTTCATCGTGTGAATCGTGGGGACCAAAATCCGTTCCTCGATCGACTCCAGGAGTTCCGTGTCGACAATCGGTGTCGGGCAGTAGGCTCCCATGCCGCCGGTATTGGGGCCGGTGTCTCCATCGAAAGCGGCCTTGTGGTCCTGGCAGGGCGGCAGTGTCAGGATCGTTTTTCCGTCGGTGATGGCAAGGACGCTGGCCTCGGGGCCCTCCAGTCGTTCCTCGATCACCATCTGCCGGCCTGCCTTGCCGAATTCCTCGCGCCGGGCGATACGATCGATGGCATCGAGCGCGTCCTGACGTCGGGAGCAGACGATGACCCCTTTGCCTGAAGCCAATCCATCGGCTTTGACAACGACGGGAGCCCGATCCCGTTCGTTGGGATAGCGGGCCTTGATGTAGCGCATGGCGCTATCCGCATCGCGAAAGACCTGGAAGTCGGCGGTAGGGATGTCTGCCTGTCGAAGCAGGTTCTTGCAGAAGACTTTGCTGCTTTCCAGCTGAGCCGCCACTTGGCTGGGACCAAAAATCCGCAGCCCTTCTTTCTGAAAGGCATCGACAATCCCCAGGGCCAGCGGTGCTTCGGGACCCACCACGGTCAGACCGATCTTCTCCTTTTTGGCTAGGGCGATCAGCGCGGCGATATCGGTCGATGAGATCGCGACGTTTTCAGCTTCCAGCGCTGTTCCCGCATTCCCGGGGGCGACGAAAATCCGATCGACCCTAGAGCTTTGTGAGATCTTCCAGGCGAGCGCATGCTCGCGACCACCATTGCCGACAATCAAAACCTTCATCAGATCCAACTCAGGAAAGTGGTTTGGGAACACCCAGGGAAGATCCGGGGCTCAGGTCGGAAACTTCCGAACCGGTGCCAACCGATTGTAGCGGTCTGTCAGCCGATCGGGAGGGATCAAAAGACGCACGATCACCCATCGGAAGTCTGCCGTCTGGCTTTGGGGATGAATCCGACCAGGAAGCACAGCAGCATGGTGACCCAGAAGACCCAGAAGGCCGGGCTGGTCAGCGAATGGAAGTCCAGTACGGGATGTTCCTCGCCGATTTCATTGAACCACCAGTCGGCGACCAACTTCAATCCAATCACCGATACCAGCAGGTAGGCGGAGGTCTCAAAGCGGGGGAATTTCTCGAGCAACCTGATGAAGATGGCAGCGGCCACTCGCATCAGAAGGACCCCCAGCATGCCACCAACGACGACCACCCACAGTTTCGGATGAAGCCCTGGTGTGTCGTCTTCTTTGGGGCCAACCAGCGCGATCGCTGCCAGGATGGAATCGACGGCAAAGGCGATATCGGTCAGTTCGATCACCACCACCGTTGGCCAGAACTTCGCAAAGGCCCTCGCACTGCCACTGGAAGCGCGACCTGCTGACCCGTTGACCACTTCGAGTTCGGGCGCCGGCACAGGGATGCGCGCTTCGAGTTCCTCTTCTTCTTCCTTCGCGGACAAGGGGCTGCCGTCGTCGGCGTGCACCAGCACCGGTTGTTCATCCTCCCCAAGGACGATTTGCTCCTCTGCTGTTCCAAACCACTGTTCCAGAAAATACTTTCCGGCAACGAACAAGAGGTAGCCACCGCCGATCAGTTTGACGACTTCAATGCCCAGCAAAAGTTGAGCGAAAATGATCGCGATGACGCGAAAGACGAAGGCCCCCACTAGACCGTACATCAAGGCGCGCTGACGCTGATGAGGTGGCAGTCGCTTGGCCAGCAGGCCAAGCACCAGCGCGTTGTCGATCGAAAGCACACCTTCCAGGATCACCAAGAGAGCCACGACCGCCAGATCGTGGTATTCGAAAGTCTGTCCGAACATAGGAAGGCTCCTGACTCCGATCGCGAATTCAACAATGTACGCTGGTAGGCCCTCTTCGGCTAGTGCCGCTGATCGGCTCGATAGGGCGTCCCACGGGTGGTGGGACCATGGATCGACTTCCATCCCTTTTGAAGTCGTTCCAGCATCCAGTCCCAGGCGTGTGGTGGAGTGACCAGCGGTGGCAGCG
This sequence comes from Pirellulaceae bacterium, assembly GCA_046085865.1. Taxonomy (GTDB): domain Bacteria; phylum Planctomycetota; class Planctomycetia; order Pirellulales; family Pirellulaceae; genus JBEISR01. The sequence continues at coordinate 3,121 of JBJSWM010000287.1, read as the reverse complement.
CCACCAGTCGATTGCCACTAGGGCCCGACCAATGGAAGAGGATTCCCGCCTTGCGCGCCTCGCAGGCCAGTTGCCAAGCAAGTTCTCGGGAACGCTCTCTGGATTCCTCTTGCACTTCCAAGACTCCAAAGGCCCCAAGCCCTTCCATCGCTGTCGGAAAAGGAAGTGCTTTGGCCGCTTCCGCCATCACCGCGCGAACCCCAGATCCCGCCGTCTCGGACCAGACCTTCCAGGGTGTCTCCTCCAGCAACTCCAATACCGCCAGCGCGACGCGACAGCCCAGTGGACCACCACCAAATGTCTCCGACTCGACTCCCGCAGGCAGTTCATCCATCGATGCGGCTGGACCCAAAACCGCCGCGATGGGGACGATCCCTCCCCCGAGGCTTTTGCCGATACAGACAACATCAGGTGTCCATCCTTGGGCTTGGCAGGCCAGAAGGTTGCCGGTCCGTCCCAGGCCGGTCTGCACTTCATCGGCGATCAGCCACCATCCACGCTGGTCGGCCAGACGCCGCAGATCGCGAAACAAAGAATCGGCTGCCGTCAAATACCCTTTCGCCCCCGGAATCGGTTCGACGATCACCGCCGACACATCGTCAAGCAGCGGTTCATTGGCAGCCACCCAGGACTTCAGGCAGTCTGCGGTCTGGCAATCGGTGACTACGTTTCCCCATGCGCATCGACGGCAATCGGGAAAAGGGATCGATCCGCGGGGAAACGTGGGAAGCTGCTTCAGCCATCGCGTGTCACTGATCGCGCCGGTGGCGATCGATCGACCGTGAAACCCCCGATCGAAGTGGAGAATTCGGCCCGGCTTGCGGTGGAGCGACAACTTCATCGCAAGCTCGACGGCGCGGGCCCCCGTGGTGACCAGCCACGCTTTGCAGGGGGACGATTGTCCTGCATCGCCGTTTGCCATCGGATGGATCGCTGCAAGCTTCGCGCACAACTGCCCCCGTAGCTCGGTCGCCAGTCCGGTCAGATGAGGCAACTGGGCGGACTGCTGCTGCGCGGCTGCCACCAGTCTGGGGTGAGCGTGGCCCCAGAGAAGGCTGCCGTAGGAGGCAACTAGGTCTAGGTACCGACGCCCCTGGGCATCCCAAAGCCAGCAGGCGCTACCACGAACCCAACTGGGACCGCTGTTCGGGTCTTCCGTCCGCATGAGCGGTCTGGGGGTTGGATCGTACGCGGCCTGTTCCCAAGTCACTTGATATTCCAATGATCGTTAGAATGTCAGCGGCGTTTCGGGACGACCGTCGGTTTCAGCTTGGACATCAGCGGAGCGATGACTGCCTTGGGGAGAAATTTCTCCAGCGCCGCTCCATCGCTCATCGCCGCAATCTGCTTGATCAGCGAGCTGGAGACGTGGGCATACTCCTCGTCGGCCATCAGAAAGACGGTATCGATTTCCTCGGCCAACCGCCGATTGGCCATCATCATGGTGAACTCCCCGGCGACATCCGTCAGCGGTCGTAGACCGCGCACCATGGTGCCGGCGCCCAATTGGCGGACGAAATCGACCGCCAGCCCATCGAAGGCGGCAACTCGCACCTCTGGCCACGACCTCGTTACCTTCTCCAAAAGACTGACCCTCTCCTCCGTCGTGAAGGTCGATTCCTTGGCGGCATTGACACCGACGCCGACCACCAACTGGTCGAACAGTCGACGGGCGCGGTCGATGATATGCAAATGCCCCAGCGTGACTGGGTCGAAAGAACCGGTGTAGACACCGATGCGCCCTGTAGGCTTACCGGACGATACCGGTCGAGTGGTCGTCTTTCCCTTCATCCCTTGGAACTCCCGATAGAAGGTCGTCCAATCGACAAAAAAATCGTTGTAAAAAAGAGAAGGGCGAATAGGGTCCAGATCGCTACCAGAACGAGACTGCTGCTGCGAATGATCGGCAACAACTGCTCCGGTGGCGGCATCTTCGCATCGGGCACTCGGGACCCCAGGGTTGCGGCGATGCGCGGCGCATCGATCGACATCGCCTGCCAACCCACCCAACCGACGAAACACTCCCAGGGCAACGCGATCCGGCAGGTCCATCGACTGAGAGCATAGCCCCACGACGTCTTTCGCATCAGACCGATTCCACTGGCGATCATGGCCGCCGATAAAATGGCTCCTGCAGTTCCTATCACGATCCAGGGAATAAGTATCGACTCCGCCTGGCGCTGCCGAACCCTCTCGAGAACCGTCTCCGGTCGCGACCAGTCATAAGGTGGCTCCCCGCGGATCTCTGAAACTGCCGCAGCGGCCTGGTTCCTGCGTTTCGACAATTCCATCCATCCCTGCAGGTCGATCGGGATCCACAGCAGGCCAATGCCTCCAAAAAGAAACAGCAGCCAAGCGGGCCACAGCGTCCACCAAGCCTCTGCTGCGACCGAATCAGAGGATGGCGCGCCAAAGTCGACTTGAAGATTCATGGCGACCGCATCGATGAAGAGTCCTGACAAACGACCAATCCCGCTGCACCGGGTTGCCAAACTCCATTGTACCGGGAACCCGATCGGACTGCCGACCCGATCGAAACACTTCTTCCAGGGCTCTGGTACTTGGCCCATCAACCCCCGGCATGCTCCATCGCCTCAATCACGCGTCGCAATTCGTCGGAGGTATGGTAGGCATGCAGGCTGAATCGAAGTCGGCCACCGCGCACCGAAGTCACGACGCCAGCTTCCATCAGCTTTTTTCGCATCTGGACCGGATCGATCGCAGTGCTCACCGAGACGATTCCCGACTGACATGCGGTGGCCGACGGCTGCCACCAGGAAAGCTGCCACCCGGGGCGCTTGCTGGACAGCCTTTGGAGATGCTCGAGGAACTCCTGCCGATGCGCCAAGATGCAGGTTTCCAGTCCACTTGCCCCAGCGTCCATCAGCACCTGCAGACTGGCGGACAGGCCGAGGATGCCGACATGATTGGCCGATCCGGGTTCCAGTCGCGAGGCATTGGGTTTCCAGCGGCACTCGGTGGCAGAAAACTGCCCACCTGGCTCGACACTTCCCCAACCGACCAGCACTGGATCGAGTCGATCCAGGCACTTCATGCGAATGCTGGCCAGGCCAATGCCTTCAGGCCCAAGCATCCACTTGTGACCGTCGGCGGCCAGGAA
>JBJSWM010000286.1:0-7497 GCA_046085865.1 Pirellulaceae bacterium | reverse complement strand
GATCTTCAATGGGGAAATCTACAACTACCGCGAATTGAAGGAGGATCTCAAGCGAAAGGGGCACCGCTTCCGAAGCGAAAGCGATACCGAGACGATCGTTCACTTGTACGAGGATCTGGGGCTCGAGTGCTTCTCCAAGTTCAACGGCATGTTTGCGATCGCGTTGTGGGACGGCAACCGCAAGCAGTTGGTCCTGGCCAGGGATCGCTTCGGCAAAAAGCCGCTCCACTACGCTCTTCAGAACGATCGACTGCTGTTTGCCAGCGAGATCAAGAGTTTGGAGGAAGTGGATGATCTCCCGCGGAGGATTGATCCTGCGGCGATCGATTTGTACATGACCTACGGGTACATTCCCCATCCGTTGACGATCTATCGCGACATTCGCAAGTTGCGGCCGGGGCACTACGCCGTCTACAGGGACGGTCAGTTGGAGGAGAAGCTTTTCTGGCAAGTGGACTGGAATCGTGAGGAGCGAATCAGCAAGTCGCAGGCCATCGACGAGGTGCGGTATCTGCTGCGCGACAGTGTTCGGCTTCGGATGCGTAGCGATGTTCCGCTGGGGGCGTTTCTTTCCGGAGGAGTCGACAGTTCACTGATTGCCGCGATTGCGCAGCAGGAGCGAGGTTCGCCGATCAAAACATTCTCGATCGGTTTCCCTCAAGCTGGATTCGATGAGACACATCATGCCCAGAGCGTTGCGGAGTATGTTGGAACCGATCATACGCGTGAAGAGGTGCCTCCCGAATCGATCGAGATTCTGGATCGTCTGGTGCAGCAGTACGACGAACCCTTTAGCGACTCCTCGGCGATCCCGACTTGGTTTCTCTCGCAGCATACCGCCTCCCAGGTGACCGTCTCGCTCAGCGGCGACGGAGGGGACGAGGTCTTCGCTGGCTACCTGCGCTATCAGGGGCTTTGGATGAGCGATCTGACGCGGCGCTGGCTGCCTTTGGGAAGACTTCTGCGAAGTCCATGGATCCAGCGTCTGCCTCATTCAAACCATCCCCGATCGTTTCTGCGACGACTGAAGCGCTATGGGATGGCCAGCGGACTGCCACCTGCGATGCGGTACATGAACTGGATTGAAATCATGCGTCCGACCCATCGAGCGGCTCTCTATCGCGGGAACTTCGTCGATCGGCTGGGGCAGCACGATCCAGGCTGGTTTCTAGATCAGTCCTGGTCTATCTCCCGACAGCGCGACCTAGTGACTCAGGCCTCCATCGGCGATCTGCATTCGTATGTACCGTGCGATCTCATGACGAAGGTCGATATCGCTTCTATGGCTCATTCTCTGGAGGTGCGTCAGCCGCTTCTCGACTACCGTCTGGTGGAGTGGTCGGCCAAGCTGCCGATCGATTTGAAGTTTCGCTGGGGTAAAGGGAAGCTGCTGCTTCGAGAAGCCTTCTATGACCTGATTCCACCATCGATATGGAATCGACCCAAGATGGGCTTTGGCATTCCCGTGGCCGATTGGTTCCGGGGACCCTGGCGCAGCGTGCTCGAACGAAATCTGCTCAACCCCGAAATGAAACTGGGGAGATTCCTTCAGGTCGACCAAGTCCAGAGCATGGTCCAGCAGCATGTTTCGGGTAACCAGGTGGTCGTTGCCGGTTATGCACTCTGGAATCTGCTGTGCCTGGAACGCTGGCTGCAACTGCATCCGGAAGTCGAGTTCGACTTCTAGGGAATTCAGGACCCAGCGTCTTGCAACGAGAGCCCTTCGCTAAAATCGCACTGGTCCAAATCGCACTGGAAGGAGAACGGCCGATGACTACGGATCCCAAGCGTCGTCACCTACGTCTGGAAAGTCTTGGCGATCTTCGATTGGAGCTGGGAAGGATTGAGCAGGCGGATCGGGAGGGGAGGCTGGAGACAACGGGCCAGTGGACCGCTGGCCAGATTCTGGCGCATCTGGCCGCCTGGATCGAGTATGGCTACGAGGGCTACCCGATGCGGAAGCCACCGCTGCTACTACGCTGGTTCCTCCGTTGGAAGTTGCCAAGCTATCTTCAGCATGGAATGGCGGCGGGTGTCCGAATCCCGGGGGTTTCTGGAGGGACCTACGGCATCGACCGGATGGAGGTGGCCAAAGCGGCCGAACGGCTGCATCGAGCGATCGGGCGGCTGGAGGCGAAGGAGCCATGTCCGCATGAAAGCCCAGCCTTTGGAGCGATGTCGTTTGAAGACCGGGTGCGGCTGAATCTGCGGCATGCGGAACTCCACCTTGGCTTCCTGAGATACTAGCAGGGGCTTCCCTGGAGACTCCAAAGGAACCGTTTCGACGCGCGTGGCGGCGGACGGCTGCAACGCGGTGCGGTCCGGGTTGCGGGAATGCCATGCCGAAGGTCGCTGAGGAGCTGGTCAGGGTGAGTGAGTCGCTTTTGGTGCGCACCGATCGGGGGCTCTATTGCCCGCTTGGAGATTTCTACATCGATCCCAGCCGAGGGGTACCTCGAGCGGTGCTCACCCACGCTCACGCCGATCATGCTCGTTCTGGGTGCGGCCGCTACCTAGCGGCCGCCGAGGGGGTCGAGCTGCTTCACTGGCGTCTGGGTTTGTCCGCTCCTATCGACACCATCCGCTACGGCGAATCGCTGCAATTGGGATCGGTGCGACTTTCGTTGCATCCTTCAGGCCATGTGCTGGGTGCTTCCCAGGTGCGCATCGAGCATCAGGGGCAGGTGGCGGTCGTCACGGGGGATTTCAAACTGCAGGCCGATCCCACCTGCCGACCCTGGGAACCGGTGCGATGCCACCATTGGATCCCCGAGTCGACCTTTGCTCTGCCGGTCTTCCGTTGGCCCGATACCTCGCAGGTCATCGCGCAGGTCGAACGCTGGTGGAAAGAGTGCAAGGAGTCAGGCAGGACACCGGTGCTGGCCGCCTACGCGCTGGGAAAAAGCCAGCGGCTGCTGGCCAGTCTTGCGCCGCTGGGCCCGATCTACACGCATGGTGCGGTCGAACATGGCAACCAAGCCTATCGCAAGGCGGGTGTCGTCCTCCCCTCCACGCAGACCGTCTCTACCATGCCAGCCGACTACCGGGCTCAAGGGGCGCTGATCCTGGCCGTTCCTGCCGCGCTGGGGTCGCCCTGGATGCGCCGCTTTACCAACCCCACCACTGCCCTGGCAAGCGGTTGGATGCTCTTGCGCGGCATGCGTCGCCAGCGGGGAGTCGACCGTGGCTTTGTGATCTCCGATCATGTCGACTGGCCCGACTGGCTGAAGGCGTTCGAGGCCGTTGGTCCCCAACAGGTCTGGGTGGCTCATGGCTACCAGCACGCGGCTGCCAGATACTTGCAGGAACGCGGCATCGATGCAAAGCCGCTGGATCCTGGGCATGACGCCGCATCGGATGCCGAGGAATTGCTGGAGCGGGAGGAGCCGGAAGACGGGCAGGAGGATGCGGAGCTGAATCGATGAGGCGTTTTGCGGAGCTGATCGAAGGGCTGGATGGCACCAACAAGCCGACGCGGCGGATCGAACTATTGGCGGACTACTGGCGCAGCGTGGATCCGGCAGATGCCGCCTGGGCCATCGCGTTGCTGACAGGTCAGAAGCTGGGTGGACGAGTCTCCACACGCGACATGCGGCTGTGGACCTGCTCGCTTGCGGCGATCCCCTTGTGGTTGTTCGAGGAATCGTATGCGGTGGTGGGGGATCTGGCCGAAACGATTCATCGCGTTCTGCCCGAGCCAGATCGGGCAGTCGGCATCTCCCTGGCTGACGCGATCGAACGCTTTGTTGTGCCGCTGCGTCCTGCATCGATCGAAGAGAAAGAAAAGCTCTTTCTAGCCGCTTGCCGCCAGTGGGGTGGGATGGAACGGTTGGTCTATCTGAAATGCCTGACGGGTGGTTTGCGAGTCGGCATCCAGCGATCGATGGTCGCTCGTTCCCTGGAACGGTCGCACTCCGTTCCCCGCGACCAACTGCAGCATCGGTTTCTGGGGGGCATGGAACCGACCGCTGCATGGTTTGAATCGATGGTGGCTCCCGGCAACTCATCGGCCAATCCCAGTCAGCCCTATCCCTTCTGCCTGGCGCATCCTCTGGAGGGCAACTGCCGAAGCCTGGGCGATCGATCCGGTTTTGCTGCCGAATGGAAATGGGATGGGATCCGGGCTCAGGCCATTCGACGTCAGGGGAAAATCTACCTTTGGTCGCGCGGTGAAGAACTGATGGAAGGACGCTGGCCGGAGATTGAACAGGCGGCGATGACGCTGCCGGAGGATGCGGTGCTGGATGGGGAGATCGTCTTGATGAAGGAGGGTACGCTGCTCCCTTTTCGCGACCTCCAGAAACGAATCCAGCGCAAAAATCTACCGAAGAAATGGCTGACCGATTACCCTGCGGTCTTCATCGCCTTTGATCTTCTCGAACGATCCGGCGAGGATTGTCGAGCACTGCCACTGGATCAGCGCCGAAAGAAACTGCAGTCGCTTCTGGACCCGCTACCATTCCAGTCCAAGCAAACGATCCGATTGGCTGAGTGGCTGGAGGCAAGCAGCTGGGAATCGCTGGAAGATCTGCGGAAGAGCAGTCGACAGCGGCAGGCAGAGGGCCTGATGCTGAAACGACTGGACCAGCCCTACGCCATGGGACGGGCTCGCGATGTCTGGTGGAAATGGAAGATCGATCCGCTGTCGATCGACGCTGTCCTGATCTATGCCCAGCGTGGGCATGGACGTCGAGCCAACCTCTACACCGACTACACGTTTGCGCTTTGGGAAGATGGCCAGTTGGTTCCTTTTGCCAAAGCCTACAGCGGGCTTAGCGACTCAGAGATCCGCGAGGTCGATCGGCTGGTGCGCAATTCGACTCGGGAGGCATTTGGGCCGGTGCGAAGCGTCGAGCCGACAATGGTGATGGAGATCGCGTTTGAGGGGCTGCAGGAAAGCCGACGGCACAAAAGCGGATGGGCGGTTCGGTTCCCTCGCATCCTCCGATGGCGGCGCGATAAGACTCCTCAGCAGGCCGATAAGCTAGCCGATTTAGCGCGTTTGGCGAGCGTCATCGATCCACCTTGCGCGGTGGGGGACTCATGAATCGCCGCGCCCCGTTTGGTGAGTTGCTGGAGCGAGTCGACCAGTGGATGCATTTGCGTGGATGGTCTCCTTTTCGATTCCAGAGGGACGCGTGGAAGGCGTACCTCAGCGGCTGCCATGGGATGATCGATGCCGCCACGGGGACGGGAAAAACACTGGCGGCGTGGATCGGCCCTCTGGTGGAAGGGATGGCCGATCCCCAGCCTACCTCGCCGGGCTGCCGTCTGCTGTGGATCACTCCCATGCGGGCGCTGGCAACCGATACGGAAGCGAACTTGCGCGAGGCGATGGAAGGACTGGGGGTTGGTTGGCGTCTGGAGCGGCGGACCTCCGACAGTCCCCAGCACTTGAAGAACAAACAGCTGCGGCAGCTTCCCGAAGCGCTCATCACCACCCCAGAAAGCCTCTCGCTGCTACTGACCCATGCCGATGTCCTTCCCCAGCTGGCGACCACGCGCTGTGTGGTGGTCGACGAATGGCATGAACTGATGGGATCGAAGCGGGGAGTGCAGACCGAGCTGGTCCTGGCGCGGCTTCGGCAGCTGAACCCCAACCTCCGTGCCTGGGGAATCTCTGCGACGCTTGGCAATCCCGACGAAGCGGCTCGCCGTCTGATCGGCAGCACGCCTCGGCTTCCCCTGATGAAGATCCAAGGCGGACAGCGCAAGAAACTGCATCTGGATTCGATCATCCCCACGCAGATCGAACGCTTCCCGTGGGCCGGTCACTTGGGAACCCGACAGACGCAGGGGGTGGTCGAGGCGATCGAAGGGGCGTCTTCGACCTTGGTCTTCACCAACACCCGGGCCCAGGCGGAGATTTGGTACCGTTCCCTGCTGCAGGCTCGCCCCGATTGGGCCGGGCTGATCGCCATCCACCACGGGTCGCTGGATCGACAAGTTCGCCAGTGGGTGGAAGAGCATCTGCGGCTGGGGCGTCTGCGCGCGGTGGTCTGCACCAGCAGCCTCGATCTGGGAGTCGATTTCTCGGCAGTCGATTTGGTGGTGCAGGTGGGAAGCCCCAAGGGGATCGGAAGACTGCTGCAGCGGGCGGGCCGCAGTGGGCATCAGCCGGATGGGAAAAGTCGCATGGTCTTTGTGCCGACGCATGCGATGGAATTAGCAGAACTGGCCGCCGCGCGCGATGCGGTCGATGCGCAGGAAGTGGAATCGCGCATCCCACCGGCAATGCCTTTGGATCTCCTGGCGCAGCACCTGGTTACCATCGCGATCGGAGGTGGTTTCACGCGCGAGGCGATGCTGGAGGAAATACGCACCACTGCCGCCTATCAGGAAATCACCGACTCACAGTGGCACTGGGTGCTGGATCACATCACCACCGGCGGAGCGCTGCATGCCTACCCTGAGTTTCGCCGCGTTGTGCAGGAAGAGGATCGATTCGTCGTCCGCGACCGACGGATCATCGCTCAGCATCGCATGGCGATCGGAACGATTGTTTCGGATGCTGCCATCCAGGTCCAGTGGATGAAAGGAGGAGCCCTGGGGACGGTCGAGGAGTCGTTCATCGCTCGACTCAAGCCAGGGGACAAGTTCGCTTTTGCTGGCAAGGTGCTAGAACTGGTGATGGTCCGCGAGAACCGGGCTTACGTGAAGCGCAGCAAGGGACAGCCCGATGCGATCCCCAGGTGGATGGGAGGGCGATTGCCGCTGTCGGCCGAACTGAGCGGACGGTTGAGGCAGCGACTGGAGGAAGCGGCAAGCGGCATCTTCCGAGGTCCGGAGATGCAGGCGCTACGCCCGATGCTGTGGCTGCAGCGTCAGTGGAGTCATCTTCCGCGGCGCGATCAGTGGCTGATCGAATCGACAACCGCCAAAGATGGCTTCTACTGCTTTCTCTATCCCTTCGCCGGTCGACTGGCGCACGAAGGCTTGGCTGCCCTCCTCGGATATCGGCTCAGCCGCCTGCAACCGATCAGCCTTTCGATGGCCTGCAATGAGTACGGACTGCTACTGCACAGCGATCAGGTTTGGGATCTCCATCAGGCGATCGCAAGAGGGTGGCTGGCGCCGAATCGGCTGGAGGAAGATATCCTTGGATCGCTGCAGGTCAGCGAACTGGCCCGGCGCCACTTCCGCGAGATCGCCAGGACCAGCGGTCTAGTCCATCCGGGAGCTCCAGGACGACCCAAATCGATGCGGCAGCAGCAGGCCAGCAGCCAACTGATCTTCGATGTCTACCAGCGCTACGATCCGACCAATCTGCTGATGGAACAGGCGCGCCAGGAGGCGCTGCATCTGCAACTGGATGCGACACGCCTGCGTCAGGTGGTCGATTCATGGCGGGGACAAGAACTGATCGTTCGGGCGACGCGCAGCTTCACCCCCCTCGCCTTTCCGCTGGTGGTCGATCGTCTTCGCGACCGCGTCAGCAGTGAATCGCTGGAGGGACGCATCCGCCGCATGCAGCAGCAACTGGAACGCCTCGCGGCG
>JBJSWM010000285.1:0-786 GCA_046085865.1 Pirellulaceae bacterium | reverse complement strand
CCTCATGACTTCTTGCGGTATCTTGCAGCTGACTATGTCACGCGCGAAGCAAACAGCATGTTGGGGAGTAGGTCGCACCCTCCCTGAAAAAGCGTTGCAAGCTGCTACGGCTGTCGCGGATCAACACCCGCTAATATCCCCTCGGGGCCAACAAGTCGGCACACCAACTGGTTCATCGATTGCTTGCTGGCTGAAGGAGTTGGCTGGAATGAAAGCCAAGTCCAAGATCGGTGGAGCGATTGAGTTCGAGGAAGAGTTCGTGTGGTGAGCTGGCGGAAGGGGCTTCGCCAGTTGCGACGGCCAGAAGACTTTGGGTTTTCTCGCGACTCTTGAGGATCGCCAATCGGATGTTGGGCTGTAGCGAGGCGATGGGCTGTAGATGGAATTGGGGCAAGAGCCACTGGGTCATGGGCCAGGGGTTTCCGGAAGCAGCGGACAGTTCCATCCTCTGAAGTTGGTCTTTGGCGTCAAAATAGTACGTCAGTGTTCCGGTGAGGTCTTGTGATTGGAGGCCCGTAGTGAAAGGGATGCGGTAGCCAAGCAGGTTTCGTTCGGTCGGGACGATCGCCGCATTTGGATGTTGCCAAAGCAGATAGCCTCTGGGCAGATCCCATCTCAGCCAAGCGCGCAGATCGATGGTCGCGGGTCCTGGAGTCGACGGGTAGGCTTCCGTCGCAGGGCCTGACGGCTCGCCGTGCTGCCGACTATTTGAAGTGGCTTGCGCGCTGAAGGGGGACGTCGACACGAACTGGCCGGGAGGCGATTCGGTTTTACTTGTGGTTTGTT
>JBJSWM010000284.1:0-4664 GCA_046085865.1 Pirellulaceae bacterium | reverse complement strand
CATGGTGGGTACCAAATTCACCGATCCGGAAAGTCAGTTGCAGTTGAATTTGCCGCGTGTCCAGGGAAGTGCGTCCACCGACCCTGCCGCTCAGCGCCGTTGGGTCAACGTCTACCGTAATGGCACGCTGACCGTGGATGGACAGCCGGTCTCGTTAGCGCAACTTCAGCAAACGCTGCGTAGTGACAAGTCGATCAATCCACAGATTGGCGTCGTCGTTCGGGGCGACGGCCAAGTCACGCATCAATGGATGATGCAGGTGATGAATGCGGTCAGTGAATCGGGGATTGATGCGGTGCGCATGGCGGTTGTCAATGGTGGCTCGAACTATTGACCAGACGGCCTTGACCATTACCTGTTGGCCGCTGTTTCCCGAATCGATCGAGTCGGATTCCAGGGGCTGTTTCACAAGCCAGGGGGCGCAGGACACGGAGCTAGCTTACCATGCTCGACTCCATCATCGCACCGCTGGTCTTCGCTTTGCCACTGGCCAGTAGCGTCCTCTTCGTATCGGTTTCAGCGCTTCTACTGCTGGGTGGTGGTGCCTTCGCTGTCTGGATGCTTTGGGACACCAACAAACCACTCGGTTTCGGGGTCGGCCTTGCCGCCTTGATTCATCTACTCCTGTTGTCTCATTTCCATTTCAGTCAGCAGGGCGATCCTAACGGTGATCTTCAGGCACCTCAGGGGTTATGGCGGAACGAGCAGTCCAGAGAGCCGCGCGAGCTGTCGTGGGTCTTCGAACCGATGCGGCCGGGAGACGTTGATCCCTTCCCAATTCATCCTGTTGAGCCGGAGAATGCAGATGCGGATCGACTGGTTTCGCCGCCTACCGTCGCGTTGCAACCGTCGATGAATGCCTCGCGGGAGTCGAACCAGCAAAAGGCCGAGCGAAGGAGTTCGCCGGAGCAAGAAGCAAGTCTGGAAGAAAGTGGGAAACCGAGCGAACCTTCGAAGTCGGCCGCAGCGGGCCGGCTTTCTAATCGATTTAGTGCTGTGGATCTTTTGGGAAACCGTGTGGAACAAGGGGAGTCATGGCCCCTTGATCCACTCGCGGCTCTTCCAGTGGACTGGTGGGGTATTCCGCAATCGGAGGCAAGCGGGTCGATGTCGGAACTGGAGAGTCCGACCTCTGGAGGAAATGCCGATCGGAAGGTGGTGGACAATTCGAACGATTCGTCCGAGCCACCGTCGCTAGACGAATTGGCTACTAACCAGGAGCCTGCGGGGAGAGATGAGCCTCTGGACTGGGTACCCCCAGCAGCGAACACCACGATCTCTCGCCAGCATCTGGAGGTTGCCAAACGATTTGGGGGAGACGATCGGACACAGTTGGCGGTGGACCGCGGGCTCGATTGGTTGGCGAGCCATCAGGAGCCGGGAGGCCTTTGGGACGCATCGCGATTTGGTGCCGGACAGGAGACAACGACGCTGGGAGAGCACAGGGATGGCACGGGCCGCGATGCCGATACGGGCATCTCCGGGTTGGCGCTCCTTGCCTTTCTGGGAGCGGGCTACCACCATCAGCAAGAGCAGCCTTATGCAGAAGTGATTCGCAAAGGCCTCTTTGCTTTGATCGATCAGCAGATGAACTCAGGCGATCTTTCGGGACGCGATCAGATTGGACAGCAGCGATCGCATTACTTTGCGCGGATGTACTGCCACGGGATAGCCTCCCTGGCTCTATGCGAAGCCTATGCTGCAACCGGCGACCCGAAGCTATACCCCGCCGTTTTGCGGGCGGTCTCGTACACACAAAATGCTCAAAACCGGCATAGTGGTGGATGGCGTTACCACGTCCGCGACGAAGATGATCCTGGCGATATGAGTCAATTTGGCTGGCAGGCGATGTTGCTGCAAAGTGCAATGCGGGCGGGAGTCCCGGTCCCAGCGATTCATCAGTCGCTCATGCACAAATTCCTCGACGGTGTCACCTCACAGCCAGGAAGTGGGCTTGCCTGCTACCGGCCCAGGATCGTTCCTGGCCAATCTCCCAGCTACGCCATGACGGCCGAGGCGCTGGCCTGCCGACGATTGCTTGGATTCCCATATCCTCCCACAGCCCACCAGGAAGCAATCGACTTTCTGACGGCCAGTCCACCGACATCCCAGTCGGTGAATCTCTACGCTTGGTACTACACCAGTCTGGCTCTGGTGGAGGAAGGGGATGACAAGTGGGAGCGATGGAATGACGCGATGAAGTCCCAGCTTCTGACTCGCCAGTTCACCTCGGGGCCTAAGAGGGGGGCTTGGCCGAATGACTGCCCCTGGTCAGGATACGGCGGCACCGTTTACTCGACCGCTTTGTCCTGCCTCTGCCTGGAGGTCTACTACCGGCACCTCCCACTGCTGAAGCGGCCGCAAGCGGCAGGCTTTCCCTCGTCTCCACCCCCTTCATTCCGCTAGTAGGGAAGAAAACCCGTTCGGAGATTGGAAAAAATCCCACTGGAAAGCGGTGTATTTTCATCGGTTCTTGCTAAAATTCCACCTGTGCGGTCAAAAACCCGACTTTTGTAGGGTGTTTGCCCCGTGCGAAAATGGCCCCGCAGGATACACTACCTAAGCGATGGCACGGGGCAACTGGGGTCAAAGAGCTACCCTTCGGAGGGACTGAATTGTGACTTTTGGAGTCGGAAATCGGATTCGCTCAAGGCGTATGGAGCTGGGGTGGACACAGGACCAGCTTTGCTCCAAGGTCAATTTGTCGAAAAGCTTCATTTCGGAAGTCGAAAACAACAAGAGAAATCTTAGTGCAGCCAACCTTCTCGACATCGCGAAGGTGCTGGGATTATCGACCGACTTCCTGATGACTGGCGAGTCCGGGACGCAGACTCAAACTCTCTCCCTCGACATCCCTCAGTCTCTCGCGAAATTTGCATCGGCTGAGAATTTGTCTCTACGTCAGACCATGATGCTGCTGGATATGCAGAAGCAAATTCTGGCCCACCGGCGCAGCAAGAAGGCAGAGAGTCTGGAGACGGTGGATTGGGCCAAGTTCTACAACGCGACGAAGGATTTCCTGGAGACGGAATGAGCGATCGGGAGGACGAAGTTCGTTCTCTCGCCGAGGACCTCGGGTTGCATCCCGGCGACGGAACGCCTGTATCGATTGGTCAGTCGATTGTCGACGATTGTCGCCGCCAAGTCGACGCATGGGTATCCCAAGTAGGAGCCGTTCGATCGATCGACCAGCTGGAAAGGCTGGTGTCCCAGCGTCTCCAAATGGTGACCGAGGAGATTTCAGACGATCGCGATTTCGATCGTTTGACGGAAATCTATGCCCGGCAAAAGCGGGATCCTATTTTTGCGGTTTTGCGAGACCATTTCGACGACATCGATAATCCAATTTACGGCGCCTTGATTCGACGGCGGAAGGCGAAGCTCCAAGATGGCGATCGGTTCGTGGCGGTCGTTGATTGTCGTGGTACGAAGCGTCGTCGCGGTTTCTTCACACGATGGCATGAGATCGCACATCGCCTGACAACCCACTCGGAACGTCGGATCGAGCAGCAGTCGACTCCCGAACTTCTCGCGCTTCCAGTATTTCGCCAGGAAGACGACCCGATCGAACGGTTGATGGATGATATCGCCGGGGAGCTTGGCTTTTACCACCGACTGTTACTTCCCGCACTGGAAATGCTGACCGACCGTGATCGAGGCGTCACCTGGCAGACGATCGATACACTGAGAGACCTTCATTTTCCAACCGCCAGCTTTCATGCCACGCTCACTTCCGCAGTCCTTCGGTCCACGCGGCCAATCGCTTTCGTCGAATGCTCGACCGAAGCCTTGGACCTGTTTTATGGTGGACTTTCCGAGGAAAATTCTGACCGGCTTCCGATTTGCAGAGTCAGGTGCAGTCGTCCAGGCGAAGAGGACTTGAGTGAGTTGTCCAGGATCGCCCTGCCGCTGCTGGACCAGTGGCGAGCAATGATTCGCGGTCCGATGCTGGAAACCTACCAGTGGCGTTCGGACGATCTATCGCTTGAGCAACTTTCGCCCGTGGAGGCAACAGGCCGATTTTCGATCCAGGCCATGCGCCTGCCCACCCGGATCTGGCTACTGATTCAGCCATCGCATTTGAAACTCCGATAAGCATCGGCCGACTAGCCAATCACACGTTTTTGGCTCATCTGGGCTCTGGATCCGATCGTACGGTCGACTCCCTACCTTCGTTACGGTTCATTTGGGTTTGTTGTGGGTCGAGGTTGCTCACTGCAACCGCTGGAATCGCCTCTGGAACGTCGCTGAAGGGTTGGCGTCGCACTGCCATTCCTCATCCAAGTCGTCGCGCAAGGGCACGATCTCCCCGGACTGCGAATCGGACCCGAAGAGTGCCGACCCCGCTGACGTCGCTACGGGAAAATCGGGTGGGGATTCCAGCATGGCATCGTAGTGTCGCGGTTCGTGGAACACGCCCCACTGACTTACTGAATCTTCTTACAGACCTTCGATTGCGTTCACCGCCATTGGCTTTGATCGAGCGGTTGATCGCTTCTTTAGTGGGCAGCCGTTGCGGACGCTAGCGGTTGGCGATTTGAGTCCTGGAATGCGTTGTCTCTTCTTGCCAAGAGACGCATCCTCACAAAAAGAAGACAGCCGACGTCTGACGTGGACGCCGGCTGCTGCTGGTTGCCTTCCTGTCGTAAGCTCGTCAATCCGCT
>JBJSWM010000283.1:0-2715 GCA_046085865.1 Pirellulaceae bacterium | reverse complement strand
TGCATGTACCACTGGCGTGTCGCGGGCCCATTTACCTTTGCCATCAACTCGGCATGATGCCCCCAGGGGAGGGCCAACAGCAATTCGGCAGGGAAAAGTGCCGCAGCCTGTGGCACTATTGGATCGCCTTCCAATTGTGCCACCGCTTGTGGCATAAAGTTCGCATTCGGATACTCACGATAAAAAGCCAGCATCCGCTTGATGTTAGGTTCAGAAAAGCCCTTTTCCTCGAAAAGCTCGTTATGGAAGTCGCGGGCAAGGCGCGGAATCACGGCTGCTCCCCAGCCCTCCTGCGGCTGGCGCCGGTGGATCAGGCCTCCTATCTCCCAGTACAGACGAATCAGCTCCGCATTCACCGCCAACACCGCACACGTCTGGGCTTGGAGCACGCGAGCCTTGATCTCCGCAAGCAGCGGGGCGTAATCAGCCGGTATGAGGGATGGATCAGTCATGCTGACACCGCCGAGGAGGGGTCGAAGCTCGAAATCAGTTGGTGGGCTCAATCACGACACGAATCGTTTTGTGGAGCCTGGATTGTAATCGAGGCTCCACAAATTCCCTTGCGGTTTTTTTCCGAATCCCCAAAGCATCTCAGAGTGTTTTGCCTGCTCCGCTGCAACAAGCCGTCACAGCGACCTAAGGCTGCAGCGACGTGACCGACCAAAAGAAGCCGCCGTGGGTGGTCTAGGTTGTTCAGAGGCAACGTGCTAGGGAACTAGAGCTGTAAGCGCATGGCAATCCCTTCACGATGGGGCGCAGCACGCGATCCACTACCACCGGCCGACCCCGGGGCGTTGCCCCGGGCTTTCACATGGCACACCTTGGGTGTGCTGCTGCCATCCCGATGGGCGCTGGGCATGAACGATGAACCCGAAACCCGGGGCGTTGCCCCGGGCTATCGTATGGCACAACTTGGGTCTGTTCCTGCAATTTTTTTGGCCCTCGGCACCCCTGCGGATCGGCGGAGGACTCCCCTTTTGGGTCGACTTGGGGTTTGCAATGCTCTAAGCTAACGACAGGCTAGCGGGATCGGCTTCGGTTCCTGACATGGCCTGGATCCCAGTTGAACTTGCATGCCTCTCGCCAGATCACCCCGGAGGAACGACATCATGCCGCTTCCAACCCGACTCCTCGCTTTCGCTATCGTGGGTGTGGCACTTGCCGCTCTTTTCATTGCTGGCAAACGCCTACCACCTTCTGCGACAACCAATTCCGAAGCGATCTCCGAAAAGACCACGGTTCCCCCAGTTGCCAGTCAGGCGACGGCGCGCGAAACTTCGGTTGATTCCTCTACCTCTTCCGCCCCCCTCGTCGCAGACACCAAGGAATCCGCCATGATCGCTGATCCTAAGAAGATTGTTTCGCAGGACGAGCCGCGAAGCACACAAGCCGAAGCGGCTTCCTCCGAAAAGGCTCCGGCACCCGGCCAATACAATTCGCTCAGCCGCGAAGAGCAATATGTGATTCAGCACAAGGGGACCGAGCGAGCGTTTACGGGAGAGTATTGGAACCACAAAGAAAAAGGGACCTACCTCTGCCGCCGTTGCAACGCGCCGTTGTATCGGTCCAGCGACAAATTCGATAGCCATTGCGGATGGCCTAGCTTTGATGACGAAATCCCCGACTCGGTGCGGCGTGAGGTCGACGAGGACGGGTATCGCACCGAGATTCTGTGCGCCAACTGCGATGGCCACCTGGGCCATGTGTTCGAAGGAGAGGGTTTTACCCTGAAGAACACTCGGCACTGCGTCAATTCGATTTCGGTGCGATTCGTTCCCGATGGCAAGCCACTGCCACCTGTGGTGCCCAAGCAGCCCTGAACGGACGGAGGGTGACGGGTGCCTGACGGAGCAAGCGGCGATACCGGGCGCCCTGGCGACGCAATGCAGCAGGGGGAATCCTTCTGGCGGCATCGCCTTTCTGGCGGCCTCCAGCCCTCGGCTAGCAGGCTGGGATTCGAAGACTGGATGCAGCAACTAGGGCTGAAGGATCCCGTCGCTGCCCGCGAGGTGTTGGAACGCTTCCTGGAGGATGGCGTGCCGCCAGCTCTGCTGCTGAAGATGCTGCATCAGGCCAGCAGCAGCCTGCCCCACACCACCGACCCGCAAGGGGTGCTGGAGACGCTGGAGCGGTTCATTCGAACGGCGCGCACCGGGCGATCGATCGGTGACCTCTTCGCTCGCGAACCCGATGTGCTTCCGATGCTGCTGCAGATGTTTTCCGTCAGCCCCTATCTCAGCGAACAACTGATTCGATCCCCCGATGCGTTCGATGCGATTCGCCGCAGTCGCCTGCAACCGGTCGATCGAGAGATCCTGATCGATGAGATCTGCTGCCAGGTCGATGCGTGCAAGGACGAATCGCAGATCCTGCAGGCGCTGCGATCGTACCGGCATCGCGAGACGGTGCGGATCGCCTCCAATGACTTTGTCGGCGGCATGCCAGTCGATCTAGTCGCCCAGCAGTTGTCCGATCTGGCCGATGCGATCTGCGAAGCAGCCTACCGCGCCGCGTGGAAGGCAACTCGAGCCCAATACGGCCGGCCGTTGCGTCCCGATGGATCGACCGCCCGCTGGTGCGTGCTGGCGATGGGCAAACTGGGAGGCCGCGAACTGAATTACTCCAGCGACATCGATCTGATGTTCCTTGGAGATCTGGAGGGTTGCACCGAAGGCCCCCGCGTCTGTGACAATTCGCTCTTCTTCGATCAGCTGG
>JBJSWM010000282.1:0-1869 GCA_046085865.1 Pirellulaceae bacterium | reverse complement strand
CCACAAGAATCCCAGATGGACCAAAAAAGTTCCCGCCGGCCACCGCGACGAAAAGATATCCCCGCCGATCCTCTGCTGCCCATCTCGTTCGATCGCCGGACCCAATTCGACGTTCGCCCGATGATGGCAATCGAGCCAAGGGTGGCTGCGTGGAGGTCATCCGAATCCCAGAGAAAAAAAGGAAGCGATGATCCTGGTCCCTCGGGAGAAATTCGACCACAACTTCGATTCAAAACTCTTGCACCATGAGGTCAGGCAAACTTCTCGAAGACTTTCTATCGATCTGCAACGAGCCACAACAGTACCCCGCTTGCCGACAACCGTTGGCTGGAGAATGCTAACAGTAGCAACAGAAGCAATGATCGGGATTCCAGTGAGTCCGGGGAGTCAGGGGTGATTTCAGGCGATCCATTTGATATCGGCTCCAACAATTGGCTTTCATGGGCCAAGCACTGGATCGCTCCGCTGGTCGGCGGAGTCTTCGGGGTTTCCCTGCTGGCTGTTTTGTTATCCTACCGCCAAGCTGACCAGATTTCTCGAAGAACCACTCAAGCTCAGTTCGAACGCATTGTGGCTCAGTGCCAGTCTGCTTCATTTCCCCTGACGTCCAATGTGATCCAGCAGATCCGCGTCTTCTCTGATACCGACATTGCTATTGCGGATGCCGATGGCGTGATTCAGATGACCACGCTGACCATTCCCCAATCCAGCCGGATCGCTATCGCCCCCAATCCGACTGGTCGCTTCTTCAGTCAAGAGATCGTTGGGGTGGTTTATGATCTTCTTGTCGCCAAATCGGCATGGCGACCTGGCGAAATGGAGCCGACGCAGATCGCTGTGCTAGCCCCCAGTTCCCGTCGGTATGAAAACCTTCGCCGGCTGGTGCTGCCTCAGGTGGGGCTTGCGATCAGTTCCATCATTTTCGTCGGCTGCCTCGCCTACCTGCTGATTCGACGCACCGCCCGTCGGCTCGATCGGATGCAGACGCAGATTCACCAGATTGCAGCTGGAGAATTCCTGATTCTCGACCATCCAGGACCCGATGATGCGTTTGCTCGCTTCGCAGATGCCATCAATGTCATGAGCCTTCAACTGAAAGCGGCGCAGCAGCAGATCTCCAAAGCGGAACGTTTGCGGCTGGTCCACCTGATGGCCACCGGAATGGCTCATCAACTCCGAAATACCCTGACCGGCGCCACGCTGCTTTTGCAGTCGCACGTCCGCGAACATTCAGAACAGGCATCCCAAGAGATCGCGATGGCGATTCATCAACTGGAGATCTCGCTGGATTCGGTGCGTCGCCTACTGGCATCCGATTCGGAGACCGAGATGGTCGATGATTCGATCTTGAGCGTGCGCGCGATCCACGAACAACTTCATGATGCTGTGGGTAGTTTGGCCAGCCATCGCGGAGTGACGCTGAAAATCGCACAGAATCCTGCCGACTCGCCGGCAACGCTACGACACGGCAGGGAAATTGTAAGCGCTCTCGCAAACCTGGTGATCAATGGCATCGAAGCGGTGGCGATGGGCGGTGAAGTGTCGTGCCTGCTGGAGAGGCTTCCGGAAGAGAGCCAAGGGGAAGTATTCCACTGGAAAGTCATCGATACCGGCGCCGGTCCGCCAAATGAGATTCGCGATTCCATCATGGAGACGTTCGTGACCGGAAAGGTCGGGGGGATTGGACTGGGACTTCCCGTTGCGGCCCGCGTTGCCGAACGGATGGGCGGGTCCCTATGGTGGGAGCGATTGGAGGATCGGACCGTGTTCCATTTTCGAATCCAAAGCGACGGTAGGCAGAGAGGGGAGCATGGCTGAGATCTGGATCGTCGATGATGAACCATCTATCTGTTGGGCGCTCCAAAAGAC
>JBJSWM010000281.1:0-1550 GCA_046085865.1 Pirellulaceae bacterium | reverse complement strand
CCATATCGGTGATCGGCATGGGAGAAGCCGAGACGAAAGGTTCAAAGGTCGACTGATAGCTGGATCCCTCCGGAGTCAGATGAACCGCATAGATAACACCGTAGCTCCAGTCACCGATCAGCAATGCCCTTTGGTATTTCGCTGGAAACTTCGCTCCGGTTCCAAAACAGATCCCTGTCGGAGACCCTGGTCCGATATTGGCCACAGATCCCATGCTATCGGCAAAGTACTCAGGCCACTTGCCCGTGCCATTGCGCCATCCGAACTCGGACCCTCCGGTGACATGGTTGACTCTTGTAGGCCGGTACCATGGCGTCCCGACATCCCATTCCATATCGGCGTCGTAAGTGAACAGATCGCCCAGAGGATTGAACGCAATGTCGTACTCGTTCCGGAAGCCGGTGGCTACCAGTTCGACATCCGAGCCGTCGGGGCGGAAGCTGAGTACAAAACCGCCCGGAGCCAGTCGGTCGGCCATGAATCCACGGGCATCGGGCATGCGGCCCAGCAGATGATCTTCCGACCAATGCTTGGGGACTCGGTAGCGGTCGATTTTCGACGGGAGATCGGTCGCATTGCCCGCACACATGTAGATTCTGCCGTCGGGTCCCTCGATCAAAGCGTGAGGGCCATGCTCCCCTCCTGCGTTTAGCGGGATCAGGTGGTCCTGTTTCTCAAACTTTCCATCCTTGTCGAGATCTTGCAGGCGGTACAGTCCCGCGCCGCTTGGCCCCTCGCCATTGATGTTGACGTACAGCCCATCGCGTGTGTGCAGGAGTCCTTGAGCCATACCGACTGAAACATCGAGCGATTCGACGGCGATCTTTTCCCCTTCTTTCTTCGGCAAGGCGACTCGATAGAGTTTTCCATACTGATCGGAAACAATCAGCCTTCCTTCCAAGTCGACACACATGCTGACCCACGACCCTTGCTCGGCCAGCGGGACCTCGTGCAGCAACTCCACCTCAAATCCTTCAGGCACCTTGAACGCAGCGGGTGCTGTCGCCCCTTGCTGAGCCAGAAGAGTGACGCCGGATCCCAGGGATGAAATGCCGATCAACAGAGCCAACCAACGAGTCTTTCGGAACCAAAGCATCGGAAAGATCCTGATCAAAAGGAGGTGGATGGGCCGGGGTGGTCATCATGGAAAAACGCCACTCGACCACCGGAACGGCTTCCGCAGTCAAGCCAGCCCCGGCAAAGGGGGTGTCCCCAGTAGACCGCCATTATAACTGCCTCGCCCCGCGACTGAATCACCGTGTCGACTCCTCCTTTTCCACGTTCTCCCCGCAAACTTCTCTCCCTGAATCGCTTGTTCTCTTCTGGCACCTTGCGAGGGATTTCCCCAAAACGCAGTCCGATGCCGCCGTGTGGCGATAAGAAAGGTATGGCCTCGTACCTCCCAAACATTCCAGTGGTGCTAACCACCGAATGAGCACGCTTGCGGTAGCCACCATCGCCAGATGGTGGATGTGCTTGATTGAGCCAGCATTCCGAAGGCAGCTTTCAAAAGGTGCCACCCACCAATTGAGGTTTTGCTTGCATTCAAA
>JBJSWM010000280.1:0-2210 GCA_046085865.1 Pirellulaceae bacterium | reverse complement strand
CCAAATCCCAAGCGCGTCCCGAATTCGCCTTACCCAAGATTCGACCATCGTCGCGGCGGCAAAAGCCCCCTTCTGGCGATCGGGCATGCATGGCCGGGACGGCCATGCCACAGGAAGGCCTGCCGGCGATTGGCAGCGCGACGGTTTTTATATCCCGGTTACGGGGCGCGAGCATGATCGAAAAACTGACGCCAGGTGATCGATTCGATCTGGTGATCCTGGAGCAGTTTTTTGAATTCTTCGGAGGAAAAGAGCTGCCGGTCCTGGTTGCGACGAGCGGCGCTGTTGGTGACGGCGCGCAGCTCTTCATCGTCATAGCCACAGTGAATGATCAATTGGTGAATCCCTGGTGGAATCTTGGCGATCGCTTCCTCATAAGCCGCTTTCCTCATCTCCAGGTCGTCGCCACCATAAATTTGAACCAGCGAATCGAGCACAGGCAGCTTTTTCTGATCCAACATCTGGATGGCCGATTCTAGACGCGCTGCCAGCGCGGGGTAGCCTTTCCGGGTCGGCTCATCCAGCGACCGGAGGAAAAGCACCGGCAGGTCGTACTCGATCCCCAGCTTCAAATAAACCGCGACCAGATCCGGACGGCTCATCACCGCCCCCATGTGCGTATCCAGATGGCTCAGCGGTACACCGAATGCCTTTGCGCGGTCGATCTGCGCCCGCAGCTCCTTCTCCACCTGGTCTGCCTTCGCATTCTCCATCACCTGCTGCACGTTATCCCAAAGGTAGCCTTCGGGATCGACCAGCGACGGCACCTCACTTCGATCCGCTACCGGTCCCCATCGGTAGACATCCCATTCGGAATTGAGCGTCAGATGGATGCCGTAGTCGTACTCGGGATGCGCTTTGGCGTACTGCGCGAACTCCTTGAACCAGGGGCACGGCACCATGATGCTCGCCGAACGGACCAATCCGCTTTCCAGCGCAGCGATCGTCCCCACGTTGGCGGAATGGGACATCCCAGCATCATCCGCATGCACGATCAAGTACTTGCCGGGTGCCAGTCGCTGTGCCGACGCAGGGGATGTTAAGAAGGCCAGCAAGAGAAGAAACAACCCGATCCAACCACTATTTCTCTTGAAAGTCATCACCATTCACCCACTCGATCGTGTTTCTTCTTCATCCGGGGCCACCACCTACCGCAGGCAGTTTAGGCGCGTCGCTTGAGCATGTAGACGACATCCTCTGACGAGGGATCGACTTCGATCGGATCATCGATCGAATAGCGGAAGTCGTAGGTCGCTTCGATCTCCCATTGGGGGACTGAGTCGATGAATTTCTGAAACTGTTTCCAGGTGTAGCTGCGCAGCACCAAGCAATCGTCGATGCGGTAGGAGCCTGAGGGGCGATGGATATCAAAGCGGATGTTGAAGCGTTCGATTCGAGTGCGCGTGTCTTTGTCGCGAGGCCACATCTGGGTATTGACGACCAAATGGCCGCGCCTGGCCGACCAAGCTTCATGGTCGGTGGGGGTTCCTTCCTGAGGCGTCAGATGAAGCCCCAGGGCATAAAAACCACCTGGACGAATCGCAGCGGCCATCGATCGCAAGTGACCGACCGCCTGCGCTTCGGTGGTTAGATGGCGGAAGGAGTTGATCGTGTTGAAGGCAGCGTCATAGGGCCGCTTCACCTGAAAATCGCTCATATCCGCCACCCAGGTCTTGGCCGCAAGGGAATGTCGCTGCAACCGACGATTGCAGTATTCAATCGCCTTGGGATTCAGGTCGATGCCATCGACTTGGTATCCGGCTTTCGCAAAGCGATAGACCAGCCGTCCCGTTCCACAAGCCGGTTCGAACAAGCGCTTGGGCGGCTTGTCCAAATGCTTGGCGAAGGCGGCCTTGAGGAACTTGAATTCGGCTGCCCAGTCGCTGCCGAAAATCAGGTCGTAGTAGATGGGATTGTCGTAGATGCTTTCCTGGCGTACTTCCATGGCTTGCTGGCACAAATCTCTATGGACAAGGTATTCTGAAGGCCCTGCGGCACTCGCATCAGCATAGCGGATGCAGTCCGCGCTGGGGACGGCACTCGAGACTGTGCGAACGACATGCTTTCATTCGTTTTTCCGTTTTGATTTGTTTCCAAAGCTGGCTTAAGGGGTCCAGGTACTTGTCACCTGTGCGGTGCGCCTTCTGTGCGAGCTACATGTCTCCGCACGATTAGTTGGGTCGCCGATCATGTTACTCCTGTCAGTTTCG
>JBJSWM010000279.1:0-813 GCA_046085865.1 Pirellulaceae bacterium | reverse complement strand
GATGGCGATAGATACAGCAAGATTGCAGATCCGAGCCCTGCATCGCAAACCTACACCTCACTGCACCTCACCGCTCTTGAATCCATCGCCAAGGTGTCGTGGCGTTCGCGGTTGTTAGGTCGTGCCCCTTTGGGGCATGTGGTTCGAATGGTGCTAGAGACGATGGCACCGTCAACCTCGCATTTTGGGAAAACATCGCAGGGCGTTGGTCGAGCTAGCGGATGCTAGGTCGGCCAGCGGGATCCCGCGCACCTCAGCGATGCACTGCGCCGTTGCGAGCACCCGCGATGGCTCGTTAGGCCCCTTCGACCGAAACGGCTCGGGCGCCAGGTACGGACTGTCGGTCTCCACTAGGAGGCGGTCGAGCGGAATGCGGGCCGCGACGGCGCGCAAGGCATCGGACTTCTTGTAGGTGACCATCCCAGCAAAGCTGATATAAAGCCCCAAGCTAAGCATCTCTTCGGCCACCTCCCACGATTCCGTGAAGGAGTGCAAAACTCCCTTCAGCGGTCCACCGGTACTCCGGTGAACCTCACGCAACATCTCCAGCATCGTCCCGGTGCATTCGCGCATGTGCAAAATCAATGGCAACCCAGTCCGATGACTCGCGTCCCAGTGCCGGGCGATCGACGCCAGTTGCGTCTCCATCGGGCATTCTTTCCAGTAGTCATCCAGCCCCGTTTCTCCGATGGCCACCACCCGTGGGTGATCCAATAGGCTCTCGATCGCCTGCCAATCCCCTTCCTCCTCCTGATGTGCGTAGGTGGGATGGATTCCTGCGGCAGCGAAGACCCCATCAAAACGCTCGGCGAT
>JBJSWM010000278.1:0-3111 GCA_046085865.1 Pirellulaceae bacterium | reverse complement strand
CGAGAAAGGGGGGGCATGGCGAAGTTCAACCACCAAAATCGTCGTAAGCGATGTTTTCCTTCTCGACACCCAATTCATCGAGCATCTTGAAGACGGCGGCATTCATCATAGGAGGCCCGCAGAGGTAGTACTCGATATCCTCTGGAGCGGGGTGATTTTTCAGATAGTTTTCGAGCACGACTTGATGGATGAAGCCGGTGTAGCCGGTCCAGTTGTCTTCTGGGCGGGGTTCCGACAACGCAATATTGAACTTGAAGTTGGGAAACTCCTTCTCGATGGCTCGGAAGTGATCCACATAGAAAAGCTCCTTAGAGCTTCTGCCACCGTACCAGTAGGAAACCTTTCGCTTGGTCTTCCGGTTCTTGAACAACTCGAAAATATGGCTTCGCAGCGGTGCCATGCCGGCACCGCCGCCAATGTAAACCATTTCTGCTTCGGTATCTTTGATGAAGAATTCCCCATAGGGGCCGGAGATGGTGACTTCATCACCAGGTTTCAGATTGAAGATGTAGGAAGAAACCTTTCCTGGAGGTGTCCCATCTGGGGCGCGCGGCGGCGGTGAAGCGATGCGAACGTTGAGCATGATGATGCCCTTTTCGCCCGGATAGTTCGCCATCGAATAGGCCCGATACACCGGATCATTCACTTTCGAGGTGTATCTCCAGACGTTGAACTTGTCCCAGTCTTCGTGGAACTGCGGTTCAATCGCAAAATTCTTGTACTCAACGACGTGGGGCGGGACTTCAATCTGGATGTAACCGCCAGCCTTGAAGTCGACAGCTTCTCCCGCTGGCAGCTCCAGCACAAGTTCCTTGATGAAGGTCGCGACGTTGTGGTTGCTCCGTACCTTGCATCGCCACTTCTTCGTCTCGAAGACTTCCTCAGGGACGTGGATCTTCATATCCTGCTTGACCGCCACCTGGCAGCTCAGCCGATAGCCCTCTTTGGCCATTTTGTTGTTGATGTGGGATCGTTCGGTAGCCAGAATTTCGC
Source organism: Pirellulaceae bacterium (assembly GCA_046085865.1). Classification (GTDB taxonomy): domain Bacteria; phylum Planctomycetota; class Planctomycetia; order Pirellulales; family Pirellulaceae; genus JBEISR01. Next base: position 2,118 of record JBJSWM010000278.1, on the reverse strand, counting down.
CGCCACCGCTGAGCACTTGGACTTTGCACTGGGCACATGTGCCGCCGCCTCCGCAAGCGCTAGAAACGAAAATCCCCTGGTCCGCTAGGGCGCTCAGCAGCTTTCCGCCGCAAGGTACGGAAAGCTCCTTGGAGTCATTCACCAGAATTTTCACATTGCCGGCGCTGATCAAAGCTTTCTTAGCCGCAAGGATTAGCAGCACCAGCGCGATGACAACCAGCGTGAACATCAGGACGCCTAGCAGAATCGTTTGCATGGTTGCCAACCTTGTTGAGAACTTGATGTGGTAGGCGCGTGCGAGAAATCGTGGGGATTGGAAACGCCGCTATAGTTGGATGCCCGAAAAAGCCATGAAGGCAAGCGCCATCAGGCCAGCGGTAATGAAGGTGATGCCAAGCCCTCGCAGAGGGGGTGGGATATCGGCGTACTTCAGTTTTTCCCTAACCCCTGCCATGGCAACGATCGCCAGTGCCCAACCGAAGCCGGATCCGAATCCGTAGACGACACTTTCGGAAAAGTTGTAGTCCCTTTCCACCATGAAAAGCGTGCCGGCAAGAATCGCGCAGTTGACGGTGATCAACGGTAGGAAGATTCCCAGAGCGTTGTAGAGGGCTGGGAAGAACTTATCGAGCACCATTTCCAGAATCTGGACGATGGCAGCCACCACGCCGATGTAGCTGATCAGTCCTAAAAAGGACAAGTCGATTCCAGCGTAGCTGCTACCTAACCATTTCAGGGCGCCATCTTTGAGGAAGAGTTGGTAAAGCAGGTTGTTGGCAGGAACGGTGATCGTCTGCACAATCACCACGGCGATTCCGAGCCCAAGAGCGGTTTTGACGTTTTTGGACACCGCCAGGAAGGTGCACATGCCGAGGAAAAACGCCAGAGCCATGTTCTCGATGAAAATGCTTTTCATCAAGAGGCTGAGGGCATCCTGCAGTCCGATCCCTTGGCCCGCCAGCCAACCAGTCGCTGTCTCTGCAATCATCCAGTCCATTGCCTTATGCCTCCTCGATCTGGTTGGGCTTATACGATCGCACGATCCAGATCAGGATCCCGATCAGGAAAAAGGCACTTGGGGAAAGCATCATCAAGCCATTGGACATCCAGCCGGCAGGAAACACGGGGAATCCAAACAGTTTTCCACTCCCAAACAGCTCTCGAACAAACGCCAGGACCAGCAAAACGGCGCTGTACCCTAAACCGTTTCCGATGCCATCTAGAAAACTTTTGTAGGGACTGTTCTTCATCGCGAACCCTTCGGCTCGTCCCATCACGATGCAGTTGGTGATAATCAGTCCCACGAACACCGACATCTTCTTGGATAGTTCGATCGGTGCAAACGCTTTGAGGATCTGGTCGACCATGATCACCAGTGAAGCGATCACTACCATCTGGACAATGATGCGAACACTACTTGGGATACGATGCCGGATGAGGCTGACCGCCGCATTGGAGAAGCCGGTGACGAGCGTGACGCTGATTGCCATGATCAGCGCCGTGCTCAGTTGAGTTGTGACGGCGAGGGCTGAGCAGATGCCCAGCACCTGTCGGGCGATGGGGTTGTTGTCGAGAATCGGTTCGGTCAACAGGTCGCGATCATTTGGTTCAGCCATTGGCTTTCCCCTCCTGCTGCTTTTGAATGAACTTGCCAAACGCTTCATCACTGAACCAGTAGCGAAGCAGATTCGACACGCCGCGCGATGTAATGGTCGCACCAGACAGGCCATCGACTTCGTAGTCCTTGGCCGCTTCAGATGCAGTGGTTCGAGCGACGTTGACTTTCAGTCCACCGGTCGATCCAACAGCCGTTGGGTCATAGATTTTTTTCCCCACCCACTGCTGTTTCCAGTTAGGGTTGTCGACTTCTCCACCCAGTCCCGGCGTCTCTGCATGTTCGTAGAATGTTAGGCCTTTTACCGTATTGAAATCGGTTCCCAGAGCGATGAAGCCGTAGAGAGTCGACCAAAGGCCTTTTCCGTAGACCGGAAATACCACCTGCTCTACTTTGGATGGATCCGATTCCGACTTGATCAGATAGACCAGCGAATACTTTTCCCGAGTGCTGATTCCGGTGCTGTAGGGGCCAGCGACGGGTGCTGTCGTGCTGGGGTCCTT
>JBJSWM010000277.1:0-793 GCA_046085865.1 Pirellulaceae bacterium | reverse complement strand
TGAGCTGGCTTCCCAAGCCAGGTCATCATCTTGGGGAAAGCTGCGATCAGGATGTAGGGCGAGCTGAGTCCAAGTCCGATGAACAAAAAGATCAGCAGCACGATCCAGGAGGGCTGCGAGAGCGCGACACCTAGTGCTGTTCCGAGAAATGGTCCGATGCAGGGGGTGGCGAGGACGGTGGTGAGCGCCCCTTTGCTGAAGGCACCGACGGGACCTTCCTGAGCCATCCATTTATTCGAGGCACCGCCGCTGGCGAACCCTGGAATCGGGATTTCCCAGACCCCGAGAAAGCTGAGTGCCATCGCAAAGACCAGCACTAGCATCCCGATTCGAAATCCCCAACTACTGAACTGCTCGCCCCACATGAACGTCGCGCTGAACAGTTCCTTCGCGATCACCGTCGCCAGCCCAAGACTCATGACGACCGACAGGATTCCGAGCACATACCAGAAATTCAGCCAGGCAACTCGCTTGCGGCTACCTTGGCTCTCCTGCACGATTCCCATGATCTTCAGGCCGATGACAGGAAGAACGCAGGGCATAAAGTTCAGCACCAATCCCCCAAGGAATGCCAGCCCTAGGTTGATTAGTAGATCGGTCGCCGAAAGAATAGGAGCGCTGGGAATCGATGAGCCTGAGCGGGCTGTCGAAGGCGAGGGAGATTCGGCGGTCGATGGATTGCTTTCTGGGGAGCCGGCAAGCCAGCGATTGCGTAGTGGCGATCCCGCGACTTCTTTGAACGGTACAGGAAGAATACTCCATCGCTGAATTTCTATCTGCCCACTTTCGGTTT
>JBJSWM010000276.1:0-3823 GCA_046085865.1 Pirellulaceae bacterium | reverse complement strand
ATCTGCAGGCCAGTACTGGCCTGCTTGGTGCTGCTGCTGAGCGTGGCGCCGATTCAAGGTGAGTCGATTGATTTTCAGCGTGATGTGGCGCCGATTTTTCGCGAGCGTTGTCATCATTGCCACGATCAGGCGCAGCACGAGGGTGGCTTGCGGCTAGATCGTCGCACCGACGCGATCCAGGGTGGAGATTCCGGCCCAGCATGGATCCCTGCCAAAGCTGAGGGGAGCCTTCTGATCGCCCGAGTCAGCGCGACCGACCCAGATCTGCGGATGCCTCCCGAGGGACCGTCGCTGACGGCGGAGCAGATCGAGGTGCTTCGCCGCTGGATCGATGGCGGGGCTCCTTGGGAAGATTCCATGGAGAGCGGCGAACAGCCACCGACGGTGGCTCATTGGGCATGGCAACCGATCACCCCGCCGACCATTCCATCGGAAGATCGGTCTGCGACATCCGCCTCTTCTCCGATCGATCGATTCATCCGCCAGAGGCTGTCTAACGAGTCGTTGCAACCCGCTCCCTCTGCCGACCGTGCCACACGGATTCGCCGCATCCACTTCGACTTGATCGGTTTACCACCTTCTCCAGAGGATGTGGATGCATTTGTTGGCGACGATCGACCGGATGCCTGGGAGAGGCTGGTCGATCGCCTTCTGGCCTCACCCCAGCTTGGGGAGCGATGGGCTAGACACTGGCTGGACGTGGTCCACTACGGAGACACGCATGGCTACGACAAAGACAAGCTGCGCCCGCATGCGTGGCCCTACCGCGACTGGGTGATTCGAGCTTTCAACGACGACCGATCGTACGTGCAGATGATTGAACAGCAGGTGGCCGGCGACCAACTCTTCCCAGACCAGCCCGATGGGATTGTGGCGCAGGGAATGATTTCTGCAGGCCCGTGGGACTTTATCGGCCACGCGGAAGTTCCCGAGACCAAGACCGATGGCAAGATCGCCAGGCACTTGGATCGCGATGACATGGTGGCCAATGTGATCGGCACATTGTGCAGCGTGACCATCCACTGCGCTCAATGCCACAACCACAAGTTCGATCCCATCACCCAGGAAGACTACTATTCGCTCCAGGCTGTCTTCGCGGCGCTCGATCGAGCGGATCGGGCGTACCATGCCGATCCAGCCATCGGAAAGCTTGCTGCCTCACTGAGCCAGCAGCGGCGCGAAGTGGCGGCGGAACAGGATGCTCGACTTCGGCTCCTTCGCGATCAGGCAGGCGAGGAGATCGTCGAGGTGGAGCGACAGTTGGTTGCGTCTCAAAAGCCAGCCGGAAACCCTACCGATGCATTCGGATACCATAGCGCGCTGAGCGATCGGGCGGATGCGAAGAAATGGGTGCAGATCGATCTCGGGCAGGCGATCTCCGTGGCAGCCGTTTCTGTGCGCCCCTGTTACGACGACTTCAATCAGATTGGTGCAGGTTTTGGTTTTCCCAAACGGTATCGCATTCTGGGATCAAGCGACCCTAGCTTTGAGGATGATACAACTCAAGAGTTGGTCGACCGTACCAAGCAATCGCAGCCCAATCCAGGGACTCGGCCACTGCGATTCGACCAGTTGGAGGGACGCTTTCGTTATGTAAGGCTGGAGGCGACGGAATTGGCACCCAGGTCGGGTGACTTCATGCTTGCCATCTCGGAACTGGAGGTGTGGGATCGGGAGGGGATGAACCTTGCGGCGGGGAAAGCAGTCGAAGCCTTCGATTCGATCGAAGCTCCAGCGCGATGGCAGAAAAGCAATCTGACCGACGGCAAGTTTCCCGGCGATTCCTCGGAACAGCCACCTTCCCACTGGGTCGCAGTGAGAAATCAGCTTTTCCAGAAAGCCAATCCAACGCTTTTCGAACAGTGGCTGGAGGCGAATGATCGGCTGGATCAGTTGGATCGGAAGATCCAGGAACTGCCTCCTCCACAGTTGGCTTACGTCGCGACGGTTCACACCGGAAGCGGCGCGTTTACTGGGACCGGTGCTGGCGGTGGGATGCCCAGGCCAATTCATCTTCTGCGCCGTGGCAACATTCAGCAACCGGCTGAACTGGTGAGGCCCGGTAGCCTTTCTATGCTGCGGCATGCCCCCGATCGATTCCAGATGGACATGGGGGATACCGAGGGGAATCGACGGGTAGAACTGGCAAGATGGATCGCTCATCGGGACAATCCTTTGACGTGGCGAAGTATCGCCAATCGGATCTGGCAATACCATTTCGGACGCGGGATCGTCGAAACAAGCAATGATTTTGGCACCATGGGCTCGGCTCCCAGCCACCCGCAATTGCTCGACTGGATCGCCCTACGTGTTCTGGAAAGCGACGGGTCGCTCAAGCAACTTCATCGCGACATTCTGCTTTCGGACACCTACCAACAAGCCAGCGCGGTCGACTCGGGTAGGCAAGTCAAAGGAGAGGCGATCGATCGCGATAATCGGTTCCTTTGGAAGCAGAATCGGCGCAAGTTGGAAGCGGAGGCGGTGCGTGATGCGGTCCTGTCGGTCAGCGGCACACTGGTGGGATCGATGGGAGGTCCAGGATATCAGGATTTCGTGATCGAACACCCGGAGCATTCGCCCCATTATGAATACCACTTGGCAGATCCATCCGACTGGAAGACCTGGCGCCGATCGATCTACCGTGTGATCGTTCGTAGCCAGACGCAGCCTTTCATGACTAGCCTCGACTGCGCCGATCCGTCGATGCGCGTCGAGAAACGCAATGAGAGCATCTCCCCGATCCAAGCGCTGACGCTGCTGAACAATGGAATGATGGTCACGCAGGCAAGCCATTTCGCCAAACGACTGGAGCGGGAGGTGGGAGGGGATCTGGAGCTGCAGGTAGAGCGAGCCTTTCGATTGGCGATCGGCCGCACTCCTACCGAAGATGAGCGACAGGTGCTGGTCGATCTTCGACGTGAGTCGGGACTTGCTAATCTATGTCGGGTGCTGATGAACCTGAACGAATTTCATTTCATCGATTGAATGCGGACCTGAGGAACAAGCGTACCCCGAATCGGATGGTGCGCCCCGGCTTAAGTCCCCGCGACGCCAGCCCTGGTCAGATGTCGGCCCCTCGCGAAACATTCGCCTCGACTTGTGCTAGATGTGGGTTCTTTTTTCTCGCCCACAGGTTCAGCATCTCGACTCCCAGAGAAAAGGCCATGCCGAAGTAGACGTAGCCTTTGTTGATGTGAGTCCCCAATCCTTCGGCGACCAGCATGACCCCGATCATGATCAAGAAGGAGAGCGCCAGCATCTTGATCGTTGGATTGGCTTCCACGAAACGAGCGACTGGTCCAGCGAAAATCATCATCACCACAATCGCGATCATCATCGCCGCAATCATGACTCGCACATCGTCCGCCATTCCGACCGCAGTGATGACCGAATCGAGCGAGAAGATGATGTCGAGCAGGGCGATCTGAGCCAGAGCGCTAGCGAATGACGGGGGTTTGCGTAGGGAGTTTCCATCTTCGTCATGTTCCGGATCAATCAGGTGGTGAATCTCTTTGACACTTTTGACGAGAAGGAAAAGTCCACCCAGAATCAGGATGACATCCTTCCAGGAGACTTGGTTCATCTCCTGATTGTCCTTCAGTTGGAACCACTCTTTCATCTGTTGCCAGGGCAGCAGGTCGTCGACTTCAAAGATCGGCTTCACCAGATGCATGATCCAGAAGATGCTCAGAATCAGAACGACGCGAAGTACCATCGCCAAGAGGAGTCCTAGTTGACGCGCTTTGGCTTGGCTTTCCTTGGGGAGTCTTGCCGTGATGATGGAGATAAAAACGACGTTGTCGATCCCCAAGACGATTTCCAT
>JBJSWM010000275.1:0-695 GCA_046085865.1 Pirellulaceae bacterium | reverse complement strand
AACTCATCCTATCCCGTCGAGTGTACCATAGACGATCGAAGCAATCCAAAAAAACGATTGGAAAATCACTTGCACCATGGTGGGACGTGTCCGAGCACCCAGGCTATATCTTCAAGAGTGTCGTCGATCCCCACTGGTCTGGGAAAACGATTGAGTGCTATCTGGCCAAGATGTTTCCGCACAGTTCGATGGAGCAGTGGCTGGTGCGGCTGGAGGCTGGCGAGCTGACGGTGGAGGGGCGGGCGGCATCGAGCGGTAGGTTGCTGCGGGCTGGGCAGGAGGTGCTTTGGCATCGGCCTGGATGGGAGGAGTCCCCGGTACCCCAGGTGGTCGACTGGTTGTATGAGGACCATCACCTTCTTGCTGTCGCCAAGCCATCTGGATTGCCGACGTTGCCTGGTGGTGGCTTTTATCAGAACACACTGCTCGGAAAAGTGCTTCAGCGGGATCCCGGTGCGCGGCCCCTGCATCGGCTTGGCCGAGCGACTTCGGGGGTGGTGCTGTTTGCCAGGACCGATCAGGCAGCGCGACTCCTGGCGGCGGGTTGGCCTAGTTACCGTAAGATCTACCGCGCGTTGGTCACCGGAAGTCCGCCCTGGATGGAGTGGACGGAGTCGACAACCATCGGGCCGGTACCCTATGCCAAGCTGGGTACCCTGCATGCTGCCTGCCCGACCGGCAAGAGTGCAAAAACG
>JBJSWM010000274.1:0-15918 GCA_046085865.1 Pirellulaceae bacterium | reverse complement strand
GGAGGAGGCGATTCCAAAGATTCAGGCGCGCAGTCGGCAGTTCGTGCGGCGACAAGAAATTTGGTTTCGTTCGATCGTTGAACTGACTGGGGTGGATGCAGGATCTGACCACTTGGCCGACTCGCTTTTTCAGTCGATCCTGCAGCGCCAAGAAGAGGGCTGAAAGCAGTTTTTGCTCCCAGCTATCAGAGCGGGGGTGCAGCTTGGCAATCTGTAGACGATCCTGCAGATGATCCTTCGGCGGGGATGCGGACTGTAGGTCGGGCAGTTATCTTGAGTGCCTAGGCAAGTCGACTTTTGTCGCCCTTTGCCACTTTGGACCGGGGTATCTTTCTGCCTTCCTGAGTTGGAACAAGCTGGCCATGAAGCGACTGGATGCGATCGTTCGTCGGATTGCTTTTTCTTTGTTGTTTGCCAGCGCCTGGAGTGCCAGCCTGCGGGATGTCTGGGCTCAGGAAGCGGTGCCTCCCCAGTGGGTTGGTGAGTACCGAAAGCCAGGGACCGGAGTCCAGGCGACGCAAGAGAAGGACCAGACTGCGAAACTGCTGGTCTATGGCGGCGGACTGCCGGGAGACGGTTGGGACCGTCAGGCCGTACGCCAGGTGGAGATGGAAATCGATGAGGTCGAAGGTTTCTTGAGGGACTTGGCGGTCGAGAAAGTCGTGCGATCCAGTCCCACCCTTGGGGCCCAGCCACCGACCGGGTCCAAGGTCCTTTTCGATGGTAGCGAAGCATCTCTGAAGGAACAGTGGGAAGCCGGTGCGAAGGTCGATGCCGACGGTAGGCTGGTAGCTGGCGCGACCACTCGGGAGCGATTCTTAGACTATCGCTTGCATCTGGAGTTCCTGGTCCCCTGGATGCCCGAAGCATCAGGACAGGGACGTGGTAACAGCGGTGTGTACCATCAGGGGCGATACGAAACACAGGTGCTCGACTCCTTCGGCATGGAGAATCTGCCGGATGGGTGTGGAGCGATCTACGCAGTCAGGCCGGCGCAATTCAACGCCGCACTGCCACCGGGCGTTTGGCAGACCTACGACATCGAATTCCAGGCAGCACGCTGGGACGCTGAGGGGAAAAAAGTCTCGGATGCCAGGTTGACGGTGGACCTCAACGGACAGCGCGTCCATACCTCCGAACCGGTCCCGGGGGCGACGCGGGCAGCACCGATGGCAGAAGATGCGACCGCCGGACCGATCCATCTGCAGGACCATGGCAATCCGGTTCGGTACCGTAACATCTGGATTGTTCCTTTCGACAGTCGGAAGGAAGAGTTGAGGCCACGGGTTGCCGGTTACGAGAGGTTCTCCAGTGGTTGGAATTCCGAGGAAGATCCTCACGCGGCCGGCAAGTTGCTGGTGGGTGAACTGGGGTGTGTGCGATGCCATCCGGCTGGCGCTTTGGAGTCTTCGCTTTTTCCGAAAGAAGCTCCCCGACTGGATCTGGTAGCGAGCCGGCTGAAGGCACCGTGGGTGGAAACGTATCTGAAGGATCCTGCGTCGGTGCATCCCGGGGCGACCATGCCCGACCTCTTGAATGGAAAGGAAGCAGGGGAACGAGCGACGATCGCCAAGGAACTGACTGCCTATCTTTTTGAGTCGTCTAGGCCGATGCGTGGCGCCTTGGCCGACAGCAACGCATCGGCGCGAGGCAAACAGCTCTACGAGACGACCGGATGCCTGGTCTGTCATGGGGAACCAAAGCAAGAAGGAGGCTCGCGCGGTCTGGTGCCCTTGCCCGTAATCGCCGACAAGTACCGAGTGGAGGGATTGGTCTCTTTTCTGCTCAACCCCCACCAAACACGTCCGTCGGGTCGAATGCCCTCCATGCGGCTCAGTGAACAGGAGGCGCGCGATCTGGCCCTCTTCCTGATCCCGCAGGGGCAGGAAAGCCAGTTGCAGCCCAATGTGCGTTTTGAAGCATTCGAAGGGAATTGGGAGCGGCTTCCAGACTTTTCCAAGCTGACGGCGTATCGTCAGGGGACCACCGCAGGTTTTGATCTCCGTGAGGCTCAACGGACCAACCAGTTCGGGATGCGATTCGAGGGGTATTTGGAGCTGGCCTCCGGAGGGGAGTATCGATTCACTCTCGGCTCGGACGATGGAAGCAGGCTAAGGATCGATGGAGAATCTGTGGTCGACGTCGACGGGGTCCACCCCCACCAGACACGGACCGAATCACGCAAACTGGATGCAGGGGTCCATCGGGTGGAGGTGGAGTATTTTCAAGGGGGTGGCGAGTGGACCCTCCAGGTCGATTGGGAAGGACCAGGAGTGGAAAAGCAGCCGCTTGCTGAATCGCTTCGCGTCGACCAGAAACCGGTAGCCAAGCCTGTGGACGATGTCGAAGCAACCCAACGACTCGCTGCAAAAGGGAAGCAATGGTTCGGATCGCTTGGCTGTATTCAGTGCCATGCGATCGATCGGGCGATCGATCAGCCCGCGCTGGTCCAGGCCAACCAAGCGCCGCTCGATCGCGCCTCACTCGATCGTGGCTGCTTGGCCGCAGCGCCAGCTTCGGGAGTCCCCAATTATCGATTGACCCATCGACAGAGGGAGGCGATCGCCGGGGCGCTGCGCGCGAGCGGCTTACCGACGAATGCAACGAATCAGTCGCCGGTCGATTCGAAACGCTGGCTGCACCAGCGGATGGTCGCGCTCCAGTGCACGCAGTGCCACCAGAGGGATGGGTTGGGGGGGCCGGAGCTGACTTCGCTGGTAGCCTTTCAGTCGACCACACCCGAGATGGGTGACGAAGGTAGATTGCCTCCCGCTTTGAATGGTGTCGGGGATAAGTTGCGGGATGAGTATCTGGATCGCATCTTGCGTGAAGGGGCCAAGGATCGCCCTGCCATGTTGACGCGGATGCCTGCCTACCACGATACGACTTCCGGGATGCGGGATGCCCTGGTGGCGATCGACCGGAAGCCTGATACCGAAGAATCCAAGGAGACTGCGGCCGATCCCAAGATGCTGGCGGCCGGAAGGCAGTTGGTTGGATCGAAAGGGCTTGCCTGCGTGCAGTGCCACGGCTTTGGGGAACGCAAGTCATTAGGCATTCCCTCGCTGAGTCTCTTGGCGATGCCCGAACGGGTGCGAAAGGATTGGTTCGTCCGCTACATGCTGCATCCGACTGCTTACCGACCAGGGACTCGCATGCCCGCCAGCTTTCCTGAAGGGAAAAGCGTTTTGACTTCGATCTACGATGGCGATGGGCGGCGACAGATCGACGCGATCTGGCAGTTTTTAAGGCAGGGGTCTCAGGCAGCGATCCCCGAAGGATTGATGCGTGATCAGATTGTGCTGGAGCCGATCGAGCGGCCGATTTTGTATCGCAATTTTCTAGAAGGGATGTCACCGCGAGGGATCGCCGTTGGATTCCCGCAAGGGGTGCATGGCGCGTGGGATGCCGAGTGGATGCACTGGCGGTGGCTGTGGCAGAACCAGTTCATCGATGCCAGTCTGCATTGGCGTGATCGTGGAGTCGGCCGACAGAAACCGCTCGGGGACAATCTGCTGGCCTGGGAGGACCGGTCTCCACTGGCCTGGCTGGACAAACCGGAAGATCCTTGGCCTGCCGATTCGGCTCGTCAGCGAGGCGCTCAATTCCTCGGCTATCAACTCGACTCGGCAGGTGTTCCGACCTTCCGCTATCGGATGGATGGATTGCTGGTGGAGGACCGCATGCAACCGGTCGATGGTCAGGCAGGCACCATGAGCCGGACGCTGCGCATCACGCGTCCGGGCGACGCCACTCCTGCTGAGCACGGAGAAAAGAAATGTTACTACCGTTGGCTGCAAGGAGACTCGCTCGCTGAAATCCAGCCAAGTGTCTGGAAAGATGGAGAACGATGGCGAGTGGAGTGGCAGGGGGCATTGCCTCCGCTGTTCCGGTCGGATCAGGGTGGGCGTTCCCAGGTGCTTCTGGAGCTGCCCGATCTGAAGGCGGGGCAATCGGTGCTGTGGCAATGGCATGTGCAGTGGTGATGTCGGGATCGCAGCGATGCGATTGGGGTGCGGGCAGGGATTCAGTCCAGCGTGAGATCGGTTCCATCGAGAGGTGATTGAAGATGAGCGGTATTGGAAAGATGAACTCATGGCAGGCTGCGCGTCGTTACCTATGGATCCTTGGAATCGGTGTGGCGCTGACCGCGGTGCCCAGTCCGGCGCAAGAGGCGCGACCGCAGGAATCGGATTACTATCGCATCGTCACCTTCCAGACACCGGAGGGGGTCGAACTGGAAGCGACCAGTTTTCAGCGGTTGCCCGATGGGAAACTGGCGGTCGCATCGCGTCGTGGCGAGATCTGGTTGGTGTCGTTGCCGATGGCCGAAAATGTCACCAGCGCGCAGTTCCAGCGTTTCGCCCATGGTCTTCACGAACCGATTGGGTTGGCCTGGAAGGATGGCTGGTTGTACGTCACGCAGCGCACGGATGTGTCTCGATTGAAGGACCAGGATGGTGATGGCCAGGCCGATCAATTCGAAGTGGTCGCCGATGGATGGGGGATCACCGGTGATTACCACGAATATGCCTTCGGATCGAAATTTGACCGCCAGGGAAATCTCTGGGTCGCACTTTGTCTGACAGGATCGTTCGGCAGCGATGCGCCCTTTCGCGGATGGGCCATGCGGATCACTCCGGACGGCAGGACCGTACCAACCACCAGTGGCCTCCGCTCGCCCGGTGGCGTCGGCATGAATCTGGATGGGGATGTCTTTTACACCGACAACCAAGGTCCCTGGAATGGTACCTGTGCCCTGAAGCAGTTGACCCCTGGCAAATTTGTTGGGCATCCAGGTGGATTCCGCTGGTACGAACAAGCTGCCTCCGAGATGGGGCAGCGGCCGATGGAGCCGAAGGATGGAAGTCGCTGGGCGATCGAAGCGGACCGTATCCCGGAATTCCAACCGCCGGTGATTCTGTTTCCTTACGGCAAAATGGGACAGTCGGCAGCAGGAATCGCAGCCGACAACAGTGAGGGTGGGTTCGGTCCTTTTGCAGGCCAGCTTTTCGTCGGAGATCAGACCCACAGTACGGTGATGCGTTGCGCACTGGAGAAGGTGGATGGGCAGTGGCAGGGTGCCTGCTTCCCATTCCGTGAAGGGTTCGATTGTGGTGTGGTGGGATTGGAAATGTCGGAAGAAGGAAGCCTGTTCGTCGGAGGGACCAACCGGGGATGGGGGTCTCGTGGAGGGAAGCCATTCTGCGTCCAAAGGCTCGACTGGACAGGGCGGGTGCCCTTTGAACTGCATCGCATGGAAGCGGTTGCCGATGGATTTGTGCTGCATTGCACCGAACCGGTTGATGTCGCATCTGCGACCGACATCGCATCGTATCGGATGTCGACATTCACCTACATTTTCCAAAGTGCCTATGGCAGTCCAGAAGTCGATCCGACCGAACCGAAGGTCGTGGCAGCAACGGTGGGAAAGGATGGCAAATCGATCTCATTGAAGGTCGACGGGCTTCAGCGAGGCCATGTCCATCATCTGAAGGCCGAAGGGTTGCGATCGAAGGATGGTCGTCTGCTGCTGCATTCCGATGCGTACTACACGCTGATGCGGATTCCCCAGCCCGCCAAGTGACAATCGGCATCAAGCGGTCTATCGAAATTCGATCGGTTCGATACCTAGCCTCAAGAGCGCTTTGTGCAATCCCTGGCGGCTCATCTGCGCCTCCTGGGCAGCCCGAGTGATATTCCCTCGATGACGACAGAGCAGATCCATCAGATAGCGACGTTCCTCTTCGGCCAGATATTGTTCGTGGCTGGATCGATCGCCCGCGAGCTTATGGTGGAGAGAAAATGGTTCATTGGACAGTCGCTGTAGGCTTGCGGCGATCGAGTCGGTATCGATCCAGTTGCCAGTGGCTAGGCATGCAGCGCGTTCCATCGTATTTTCCAGCCCTCGGACGTTTCCCGGCCAGTTGTGGGATGCGAGCATTTGCATCGCTTCGGGTGCCTTGTTCGTAGGTCCTACCGTTCTGACCTGCCGATTTCTTCCCGCGAACGCTTTCGGAAGTCGATATACTGCGATTTTCTAGCACTGCGTTTCGATTCTTGCTGGAAGTTCCTCTGGGGAGGTGTTGGGATGCGTGGTTCGAGTCGTCCAAGGGCCAGGGGCTTTTGGATCAGATCGCTTGGTATCGCTGCGGCCTTGGGCTCGATCGCGCTACCAACACGAGGTCAGGACTCCCCTCCCGGATACCAGAAAGTCCTCACCGAAGACTTTTCTTCGGACCAGGGACGCTGGCGCACCATCGACCCTTCGTCGTGGGAGTGGGGCAGCATCGATGGAGAATCGGTGCTGGCGATCCGACGACGAGAAAGCAACTACCAACCGAAGGTTCGCAGCCCCTTGCATCTTGCGCTGCTGCAGGGCCCTCCCGTCGACGATTTTCTTCTTCGATTTCGCGTTCGGAATCTCGAGGACACCGGCGGACATCGCGATTGCTGCATTTTTTTTGGATATCAGGACCCCGAGCACTTCTACTATGTGCATCTAGGTGCCAAGCCAGATCCTGCCAGCGGCCAAATCATGATCGTCGATGGGGCTCCGCGAAGGCCGTTGACCGACAATACGAAGGAGGTCCCGTGGACCGATGGTTGGCACTGGGTGCAGGTCGAACGGAATGTGAAGTCGGGGACGATCCGCGTCTACTTTGATGACATGACCCAGCCACTCTATGAAGTCGTCGATCAGACCTTCGGTAAAGGACTGGTCGGTTTCGGGTCGTTTGATGACAAGAATGCATTTGACGATTTGAGTCTTGAGGTTCCTGAAGCCAAGGCGCCGGCGATCAAGAAGCAGATCGACAGGGACTATCCGGTTCGTCCCCAGCCCACCGTCTCAGATCTTCCCTATGGACCTCACCCGCGTCAGCGAATCGATTTCTGGAAGGCATCGTCCACCCAACCAACTCCAGTGGTCGTACTGATCCACGGTGGCGGATGGGTTGGTGGGGATAAGCGTCGGTATGGAAAGTCGATGATCGATCCATTTTTGAACGCCGGGATCTCGGTCGCCGCTATCAACTACCGATTCATCTCACAGGCGATGGAGGCGGAGATCGAGCCGCCGGTGAAAGGATGTCTTGGGGATGCGGCACGAGCCATCCAGACACTCCGCGCCAAAGCCGTCGAATGGAATCTCGATCCTGAACGGTTCGCAGCGACCGGAAGTTCCGCCGGCGCTTGCACCTCCTTGTGGCTCGCCCTCCACGACGACTTGGCCGACCCCAACAGCGACGATCCGATCGCACGTCAATCGACGAGACTGCTGGGGGTCGCCGTCACCGGGGCTCAAACGTCTCTCGACCCAGTCCAGCTCAGGAACTGGATTCCGAATGCGATCTATGGTGGGCATGCCTTTGGGTTTGCTGCCAAAGGGCGAAGTCGCGCTGAGGAATTCGAGCAGTTGATGAGCCACCGGGCCGAGGTACTTCCATGGATTCAGGAGTATTCTCCGATCGAACTGGTGAGCGAAGGGGATCCCCCGCTTTTCCTGGAGTATCCCAATCAGAAGAAGCCACCAGTGCTGGGGCAAAAAGAAGACGATCCCACTCACTCCGCACTCTACGGAACGGAATTCCAGAAGCGGTGCCTGGACAAGAATATCTCCTGCGAACTGGTCTATCCAGGCCACCCTGGAGTCACAGCGAAAAACAATATCGACTTCCTGCTGAAACTGTTGAAGGATCGATGACTTTGTCGCAGGGCGATCGCATTTCCGATCGTCATCCGGGTGCGAAGGCTGGAATCCAAGGAGAGTTTGTTTCCGGCGGGATCGTCGACGGACTAGAGTGCTCCCCTTCCAAGGGAACATGACGTCGGGGTGCAGAGATCATCGGGTGGACCTGGAAAGCAGCCATAGGGCCAGCAGCGCACGCGGGGAATCATCCGGATAAAGAAGGCGCAGTCGGCCTGCGGTGCCACGCCATGGATCGCTCGAATCAATGCCGTTCGACATCAGGACATGGTCGACCTGTTGGTCCCATGCAAGTTTCGATCGCGCGATTCGATCGATCCATCCCTTCACTTCTGGAACTGGCGCATCGAGCAGTTCCAGTTGTCGTTCGATGGAGGCAAAGATCTCCGGCATCTCTTGCTTTCCAAGAGGCGAGAGGGTTGGAGGGGGTAGCGATGTAGCTGGCTGGGCCAGGCGCTGGCGATTCTCCAAGTCGGTCGAGGAGCCTTCCGAAGTGTGATCGAGCCAGCGATCCAGCTGCGCGATCGGGATCGAATCGGATTTCTGATTGCCTGGAGCCCAGGAGGCAAAAAGACGCCTTCGGATCAGTCGATCGCGATTCCGATCGTCCGGCTCCAGCAATCGTGAGGACAACAGCATGGGCTCTTCGGCGAGCAGCCAGGGGGCGGAGGCAGAGATCCAGCCGACCAAAACGGGCAGCGATTCGCCATGAGCGGTCCACTGAGCGGCTAGGAAATCCAGCAATTCACGTCGAGCGTTCCCTTCGCCGCTCTCTTCGATGAACTCGGAAGGAACCAGCGGCTCTCCGAAGGCTTCTTGCCAAACCCAGTTGACCATCTCCTTCGGACGGTTGGGGTGGCGCAACACCCAGCCCGAGAGATCGCTCCATTCCGAAGGCGAACCTTCTCCCGGCAAGGTTGCGTCCGCTTGAGCGACAGTGCCATCCGGCCGCTCATAGAAGGAACTCTTGGCCGGGATGACCTTCCATGTAGGTTGCTGGGTGCCTGGCCCCGGCTTCTCGAAGCTCAGGGTCGACTGGACCGCCACCAGCGACCAGTAATCGGCTTGGGAAAACCCAGGTTGGTCATGACAGCGAGAGCAACCGACCGAGATCCCGAGGAAGTCCTGGCAAGTTTTTTCGAGGATCCCTTTCGAGTCTAGGTTGGTTGGAATCCATAGCGAGGCGATCGATTGAGCGCCAGCATCTTCCGGATCGATCGAGAGGATGCGTTGCTGGATGTCCAAGATCGACCGACCGGCAATTAGCTGCCGAGCGATCCATTGTCGGAACGCGTCCGAGGATGACAGGTCATTCTGGGGCGGTGCAATGATCTGCCATTTTCGGCCTAATCGCGTCGACCATCGGTCTGCAAATCGATCGATGTCGACCGGTAGGCTTGCCAGCCATCGCCAGCGTTGAGCGACGGAGTCCAGATTTTTGGGTGGTGCCGGTAAAGTTGTTGCGTCGGGCACTCCAAGCCACTGCTGAACGCGATCGGTCCACTGACGGGTGTCGACGCGAGCTGTGGGTTGGATGGCGGCTACTTCCCACAAGTGCTCCAGCTGCTGGTCGATCACCTGCACCACCGCTTCCGAATCGATCGCCGGAATCTGAGAACGGGAGGGGGAGCTGGGGTTGGGGAGTTTGTCTTTCGGATTCGTATTGGCAAAAGCAGGCAGGTCAAGCGAGCGGGCGGGGGAGTGGGGAGCCGGAGAGGGTGTCGGTGGCAGCACGAATGCTTTGTCGGGGGAAGGTGCGGTGGCTACCGCTGGGCCGGGAGTCATGGCAACCGAAGGGACGACCGAGGGAGGTACCTGTCTAGCCTGATCTCGCCATGCCCAGGCCAATCCCAGCAACAGAGTGGCCGCGATGGAAAGTCCGGCAATCCAGTTGACGGTCGGGATGTGCGGAGGTTGTCTATGCCAAGGCGAAGATGGCGTCGAGGCTGCCACTTCCAAAGCCACTTGCCGCAGTCTCTCCAGCCGTTCGGCCGATAGCTGGCTCGACCTCTCGACCACTTGGTGCGCGAGGTTCGGTGGTGGGGCTTTCTTCTGGAAGTATTCCTGGAGCAAAGCGTCGATGGGATCGCCCTGCGATGGCTCATTCATGATCCAGTTGACTCTCGATGCAAAGTCGAAGTTGTTCTTTAGTGCGTTGCAAAAGATTCTTGACGCCATGCTCTCCCATGGCGAGTTTCGCGGCGATCTCGGACCGCGAAGCTTCATCACGGTATCTCATTTCAATCGCCACCCGTGCCCGCTCGGAAAGTCGCTGCAGGCATCGCTCGAGGACCTCCATCGTCCTCCCCTCCTCGGCCCGACGATCCCACAGCCAGTCGGGCAATTGACCGTCTGGTGGAAGCGGAACTGCTGGGTTTCGAGCGATCCGTTTGCGATCAGCGAGGACGAGGTGGTAGGCGATTTTGCGCAGGTACTCGATCGTCTGTGGTTCGCTCAACTCCCGAAATCCGCTTCGGATCAGCGCGATGAAGGTGTCTTGAGTGATTTCGTCGGCCAACGCCGGATCACAACCAAGGCTTCTCACGTAACGCCATACCATCGCTTGATGACGACCGATCAGGGAAACGACCGTCGATGGAAGCGGCGGCTGGTTTTGTGGGTTGTTTTCCGAGTCCACCCATCCTCCGCTTCCACGGCGCCACATCCATCTGTCGTCCACTGCGACCGGCGGCAGAGCCGCCGGCAAGCACGGCCCCTGAACAGATCAGGCAAACAGTTCCTTGATCGCCGCTCCACCTCCGGCGATCTTCATCGGACGACCACTCCGGCTGGTGTAGGTGGTTTCCAACGAGATTCCGAGCGCCTGGCAGACGGAGGCCATGAGATCTTCGGATGAGTGAGGGGTACTGGCGACATCCATGCCATCGGGGCTGGTTTCGCCGACGGCGATGCCGCCACGGATATTCCCCCCACCGACCACACAACTCCAGGCTCTAGCGAAGTGATCGCGTCCAGCATCTCCATTGATACGGGGGGTTCTTCCGAACTCACCCATCCAGATCACCACCGTATCCTTCAGCAGTCCACGCTGGTCGAGATCCTCGACCAGGGCGCTCATGGCCTGATCGAGCACTGGCAGACGGTCCTCGGAGAGAATGCGATGGATATCGCCGTGATTATCCCAACCACCCAGGTCCACTTCGACGAATGGCACGCCCGACTCGACAAGTCGACGAGCCAGCAGGCAACCTTCGCCGAAGTTGTTTTTTCCATAGCGTTCTTTGACGGTGTCCGCTTCTTTATCGACTTGGAACGCTTCCATCTGCTGACTGGTCATCAGATCGAGCGTCTTCTTTAGGATTTTGCGGTGCTCCTCACCTGCGTTACCGCGACGCTGCTGAATGTATCCTTTTTCGATCAGGTCCAAGGCAGCCATTCGCTGCATCAATCGCTGTTCGTTCAGCTGCATGTCGAGATTGCGGATGCGACCGTTGCTGCTGACCGAGAAAGGGGCCCATGCCATTCCCAGGAAGCCTGGGCCTTCGCTGGCGCCTCCGACCGAAATGAAAGGAGGAATCTCCAGTCCCTGTCGCTGTTCCATCAGTTCGTGGGCGATCACCGATCCATAACTGGGGTGCTCGATGTTCGGGTTGGGTACGTATCCGGTGTGCATGTAGTACCTGCCTCGATCATGATCCGCCTCGCGCGTGCTCATCGACCGGACAATCGCCATGTGATGCATCTGTTTGGCCATCATCGGCAGGTGTTCGCAGATCTGCGCATCGCCCGACGTGGAGATCGGTCGGAACGG
This sequence comes from Pirellulaceae bacterium, assembly GCA_046085865.1. Lineage (GTDB taxonomy): Bacteria > Planctomycetota > Planctomycetia > Pirellulales > Pirellulaceae > JBEISR01. Next base: position 4,438 of record JBJSWM010000274.1, on the reverse strand, counting down.
GCCACCGTTGGCGTTGCCCGGTTTGAGATCCCAGAGGTCAATCGTCGATGGTCCGCCACCCATCCAAAGCAGAATCGCGCTTTTGCGATTCTTCTTGAGATCATCAGCATGAAGTCGAAGGGAGTGTCCCATCGCCAGGGAGGATCCCACCAGCGCCGAAGCCCCCGCCATGTGGCTCATGAAATGCCGTCGTGACATCCCGTTAGGGGTCAGATGCGTCTTCCAGTTCATCGTGTGTTCCTTGATCTGATTGGTGATTGACTGGTCAGTGATTGATGATGAATTCGTTGCTGTTGAGAATGGCCCACCACATATCTTGAAGCATGGCGGAAACGTCTCCTTCCCGAGCCGCGAGAAGTTCGCCTGAGGCAGCCAGTTCCTCAGGACGAGCCCGACGTCCCAATCCGGCCAGGAAAAGGAAGTTCACTTTCTCTGCCGGTTTGCCATTGCTGCCCGCGATCTCGGCGATCCAACTTCCTGGTTCGTTGCTGGTCGCTTTTTGAATCAGGTCTCCGTTGAACATCATCAGCGATTGCGGAATCGACCCGTTGAAAGTGGTCGTCTCGCCCCCGTCGTCGGTTCCGAAGGCGACGACGAATTGCTGGAGCCACTGATCCCGCTGCTTCTGCTGCTCTTCCAGTGTCCCTCGTCGGTCCGCCTGCGTGGCGGCAACCATCGACTGATACAGTTCCTCAGGTCCCATCTGCCGGCTATAGAAGTGCGAGAATCGAGGGGGCTCACCCGACTGCGGATCATCCGCGCGGTTTCCGTCCGCAATGCGACTGGACAGCTGGTAAGGCTTGGACAAAACGATCCAGCGAATCAGCATCTTCATGTCGTAGCTCGACTCGCGAAAACTCTTTCCAAGTCGTTCCAGCAATTCCGGATCGGTCGGAGGATTGTGAGGCCCCAGATCGTCGATCGGCTTGGTGAATCCATATCCGAGGAAATGAGCCCATGTGCGGTTGACGATCATCTGATCTAAGAATTCGCTTTTGAGCACCAGTTTGCCGAGCTCTTCCCTTCGATTGACATCGCTAAGGTAGCCGCTGCGGCCAATCTGCGTCCCATCGACGAAGACCGGGTAGGCGACTTTGGTCTGTCCGTTGCGCAGCAAGAAGAAAATGTCAGCTTCCTGAGTCCTCTTGCTTTCGCCTTCAAAATCCTGATTGACCAGTTTGGCATAATCGACGTCCCTCGTGCCCGAAGTGAACCTCCGCAAGGCTCGAGTCTGCCGAAAGAAGGCGTTGAACTCCCAAAATTTCTGCTGCTTCCACTGGTTGAACGGATGGTTGTGGCACTGGGTGCATTGCACTTGAAGACCGAGGAAGATCTTCGAGACGGCCGCGGTGGCTTGGACGCCACCCTCTTCGTTGACTTTCATCGCCAGAAAGTTCGTCGCCCCGTTGAAATCTTCGGTCCCCGGTTTGGTGGTCCCGGTGGCTGTGATCAACTCGAAAACCATCTGGTCATATGGTTTGTTGCGAGCGAAGTGGTCGCGAAGGTACTTGCGCATCCCTTCTCGATTGGTCAGCGTGTTCTGTTCGGTTCCGCCAGCGCGACCAATCAGGATGTTGGTCCATAGATCGGACCATCGACTGGCGTATTCTTCGGTGTAAGCGGGGTCATCCAGAAGGAGGTCTACCAACTTCTGTCGCTTCTGCGGATGCGTATCTTTGAGAAACCGCTGCAGTTCTTCGAACTTTGGAATGCGGCCTAGGAGGTCGAGATAAATCCGTCGGCACCAGACGCCATCTTCCTCGACTTTGGAAGGCGTCAAATCCGATTCTTTCCAGATCCGCGTGATCGATTCATCGATCCAGCCAACTTGAGGAGGCACTGGCAGATTGCCCTGGGCTTTCACCCCGTCGGCACTCGTCCAGGCCACCAACACCCAGACCGCGCACCAAGCAATCAGTTGGATTGCTCTGAGAGAGCGTCTTTGGGTTTCACCGGACGATTCGATCGGTGGTTGCATCCACTTGGCCATCTCACACAACTCCCGTTCGATTGGCGTTCCGAACAGACAGAGGGCCACGGTCCATCGGGGGCCGGAGGAAATCAGTATCTGTCTGCCCGGTAACAGAATAAGTGAATCGACATCCTGAGTGTACTCAGAAATACCTCGCGAAAGAGCGAAGTTTCTTCTGATCTTTTGTTCACTATCTGGTAGGTATCGACACCGAGATCCCTTCGGATCCCGGGCGAAGCGATCGGCGATCCTGTCGAATGGGGAGCAAGGGACTGATTTTTTAGAGCTTTCCGTCGAGCGCCATTTGATGGAAGAAGTGAGGAATCTGGTTTTGATTCTTCAGTAGCCAGTCGATTCCAGGTTCGTCGTTGAGCGCTTTTCCGATCGCTTTGCAGGTGGCGGCCCGATTGGTGCGGAAGAGGACTTCCGGATCGTACTGGACATCGACGATCGATGGATCCAACCAGACCGATACGATGATCCCCAGGTCGTTGGCTAGTTGTTTGGGAATGAAACCTTCCCTTACTGCGTCCAGCACGCCGTGGGCAATGGCTGCCTGAACGGTTCCCATCAGAATGTTCGTGTACTTTTCATTCTGCACCGTCACCTTGCTGACCATCACCGTGGCGGGGCGAATCTGAACGTCGCTGTTGAGGATGGCAAATACCTTGGTGTGCCCTTTCACTTGGTTGCCGATCAGCTGAGCGATGGCGTAGCCGACGGGACCATCGAGGGCTCCAATCACCACTTCGGGTTCCGCTGCCGACCAGGCTGGTTCTTCCTCCACCAGCGCTTCCCCGGTCTTGAGTACGATTCGCTTGGGCACAACCCGTTTGGCCTTGATGGCTGCTTTCGCGGAACCTTTTTTCTTCGCCATGCTGACTGGTCCTCCTCCATGCGGAAATGATCGGCCAAAAGAAAACTCTACCGTCCTACTGATTTTAACCGATCGATCCGATCCCAGTGGGGCCCAGCCCCACCTGCGACAGCAAGCTCATCCATGACGCACCTTCAAGTGGATCGGCTATGATGGAACGGCGGGATCGGGATCGACCGGCGAAGAGAGAAAACCAGGAAGCAGCAGGTAGGGAGATGGAGAAGTATTCGTTCGGTATGGGGGATCGATTCGCGCACGAAGCCGTCGCGCAGCTGGAGTCGATCCAGGAGATGGGACGGCTGGGGGTGACGATCGCGCCGGTGTGGAACAAATCGAATCGCGAGCACGGTTTTGTCGGATCGCATCCACGTTCGGTCTGGGAAGCGGCGGAGAAGGCGACGCTTGCTTGCGGTTGGTCCCATCCCTGGTATGTCGATGCCGATCACATCCGCTTTGACACGGTCGATCCGTTCCTCGACTGCTCCAACTTCTTCACGCTGGATGTCGCCGATCAGATCGGCAAGCGATCGGAGAGTTGGTCGGTGGAGCGTTTTTTGGGGAGCCATCCCGAGTTTTCCCAACCGATCGCTCTTTCGGAGGCGGGGCCTGCAATCGAGATCCCGCGGGAGTTGATCGATCGGACCGGCAGCAACTATGCGGCGGCGGCCGAGGAGGCGGGACGCATCGCAAGGAAAATCGAGCAGCAGAAGCGCTTGGGAGGCTATGTCGTGGAAGTCTCGATGGATGAGACCGATGCACCACAGGGACCAGAGGAACTACTGATCATTCTGGCGCTACTGGCCGACCAGCAGATCCCGCTCGATACGATCGCCCCCAAATTCACCGGCCGATTCAACAAAGGGGTCGATTATGTCGGCGATCTGAAGCAGTTTGAAAAGGAGCTGCGGCAGGATGTTGCCGTGCTGCGACTGGCTGCCGTTCGGTACGGCTTACCCCAGTCATTAAAACTGAGTGTGCACAGTGGCAGCGACAAATTCTCGCTCTATCCGATCCTTCGGAGAGTCCTCGCCGAAACCGGCTGTGGGCTCCATGTGAAGACCGCCGGCACGACCTGGCTAGAGGAGCTGATCGGGCTGTGCGAAGCGGGCGGTGACGGATTGGCTCTGACGCAGGAGATCTATCACCAGGCCTTCGATCACCTGGAAGAGTTGTGCGCTCCGTATGCCACGGTGATCGATATCGATCCAAAGAAGCTGCCCAGCCCTTCCCAAACATCGGCCTGGGATGGTCCGACCTGGGCCAGCACGATCCGGCACGTGCCATCGCATCGGGCGTTCCATCCCGGCGTTCGGCAACTGTTGCATGTCTCCTTCAAGCTGGCCGCCAAGCAGGGATCACGGTTTCTCGATCTGCTGAAAACGCATCGGCAGGTGATCGCCACGCAGGTGCGGGAGAATCTGCTGGAGCGTCATTTGAAGCCGATCTTCGGGGGATTGGAGAACCAGCATGCGTAGCGCGGTGACGATCTGCCTGGTTCCCGAGGCGTTGCGAGGGCCTTTCGTTTTTCATGAGTCTCTAGAGCGAGGCTGTCAGCTTGCTTCGAAACTTGGGTTCGATGCGGTCGAAGT
>JBJSWM010000273.1:0-620 GCA_046085865.1 Pirellulaceae bacterium | reverse complement strand
GCGACGAGCCGCCCGTCGGCGGCTAGCCTGAGAATCGCTGCCATGGATTTCATCGGTCTGCCGGTCGACGTCCGCCAATTTGTCGGCTGCTGGCTATACCTGAAACCGGAGGATCAGAGCCGCCTTGGGGGGGTTGGCCTGGGACAATCCAGTGGCAACCTCCTGGGGCAAGATGCGGTCGCCGGCGAAAGAGTCTGGGACTGGGAGAATCGCTTCGAATTGGATGTTGGCCCCGTAGCATGGGACGAATTCCAGGAATGGCTTCCCGGAAGTATCCGCCTGCGCAAGCTGCACGATTTCGTTCGCCGCATGGTAGGACCTCAATTCGATTTTTCAATAACTCTTCTGGTCCAACCCAATCAGGTACGAACGCTGTCGCTGGATTCCAGCAAGCCTGCTGCCTTAGGATGGAGCACTTGGTTGGGCGAGTGGACATCGACAGAACCAGCACGCGATGCTGAGTTCCAGTTGGAGGATTTCGCGACTAGACCGAATTAAACCAGACTTTTCGAGGCCCATCGGGGATGCCTCGAAACCCGTACCGTCTTTTTTTCTCACTGCGAGGACTTGGAACTGTGATCGAAATCGACCTGCGCAAGCTATTCGACAAGTTGTCTCCC
>JBJSWM010000272.1:0-9554 GCA_046085865.1 Pirellulaceae bacterium | reverse complement strand
TCAGTGAAACGGTACTCGCACTCAGTCAAACGGTAATCGCACTCAGTGAAACGGTACTCGCACTCCTGTTCGATAGGATCGTGATGGCAGAACCAACTTTCCACCATGGTCGACTGTCGACCGCCTACGTCCGATGGATTCCACGAATCGACCGAGTGTCCGAGGATGGAATCGCGTGCGATTCCAAGAGTACCGAGAAGCGGAGTGGGTGGGGACGAGCCCATCAGGGAGCCCTGAAAAACGATCGGAAGCAGCAAAGTCGGCGAGCGGTGCGTTTTGCCGATGGAGAGACGAACGCGCCGACTTGGTGAACCCTGGCGTTCGATCGAGGGTACGGGACAATGAATCGCCGATTTGACACCCCTCTTGGCGGCTTGCTATCTTTGACCTTGCGTCCGAATTCTGCTGTTTGAGGCCGATGCGCACGCAGCATGCTCCTTCCCTCATCGCAGCCTTCCCCAATGGGCGCGATGGCGACTCCCTCCTTGCCTTGGGTGACTGATCGCGATGATGACCATTTCCCATTGGATCGCCTGCACGCTGTTGCTTTTTCTCGATGGCCCTTGGCCGCAGTTTCGTGGCCCCCAGTCGAATGGCCATGCGGGCAATCTGGAAATCCCGTCGCAGTGGTCAGACACCCAGCAGGTGGTCTGGAAAGTGGAAGTGCCGGGCCTTGGCTGGTCGTCGCCAGTGCTGGCCGATGGACGCGTCTACCTGACCACCGCTGTCGCTCAAGGGGAGGGACTTTCCTTGCGAGTGCTGGCGCTGGATCAGTCGACCGGTGCGGTGGTTTGGGACCGTCAGGTGCGGGAGATCCCCAAGGCCCCGCCGATCCACGCCAAGAACAGTCACGCCAGTCCAACCCCCATCCTGGCCGATGGAAAAATCTACGTCCACTTCGGACCGCTTGGGATGGCTAGGCTGGACCGTGAGAAGGGCGAGATCGACTGGATCTGCCAGGAATTAGACTACCCGCCGGTCCACGGAAGCGGTGGATCGCCGATGCTGGTGGAGGGCAAACTGGTGGTGGTCTGCGATGGTAGCTCCAGCCCGTTCGTCGCAGCCGTTGATGCCAGCAACGGGAAGGTGCTTTGGAGAACTCCGCGGTCGGTGGAGGCTCGCATCAGCCACTCCTTTGTGACTCCCAATGTGTTCCATGTCGATGGTCGATGGCAGGTGATGGCTCCCGGCCCCAACCACTTTGCCGCATACGATCTAGCCGATGGAAAGGAACTCTGGCGGATCCGCGCTGATGGCTGGTCGGTCGTCCCGCAACCGTTGATCTATAAAGATCTGGTCATCTACAACCACGATTACGACAACCCTGAGCTGATTGCTGCGCGGCTGGGAGGTTCCGGAGATGTCACCGACTCCCATGTCGTCTGGCGATTGAAGCGAGGCGCCCCGAGCACCCCAACGCCGCTTTTGATCGGTGACGAGCTGTATTTCGTTTCGGATACTGGAATCGCAAGCTGCGTCGATGCGGGAACCGGAGAAAAGCACTGGATGGAACGGATCGGCGGAAACTTTTCGGCCTCTCCCGTCTACATCGATGGGAAAATTCTCCTCTTCGATGAGGATGGAGTTGCCACTTGGATTCGTCCTGGGAAGAGCTTTGAGACGCTTGGGAAAAACGAACTGCCCGGCAGAACCCTGGCGACCCCCGCCTTCCTGGAAGGCGCGATGTTTTTGCGCACCGATCAGCATCTTTATCGATTTGGAAAATAGCCCTGCGGAAGTGTGCAGCCTTTCGGGGGGCCTTTCCAAGCAATCGACTCCAAATCGTGACGCGATTTTTTTATCGCACCTTCTCCCGCTGAAACGAGCGCCTAGGATTCCTGTAGACCGGCGGGTCTCCATTGGCCGTCTGTGTCGGCGACCCCCGTTGGTAGTCGAAGGAAAGGAAAGCGAGGCGCTCGATGAAGGTAGTCTTGCACGCACGCGGTTTGACTCTGGGGCCAAGCTCCAGAAACTGGATCCTCTCCCAGCTGACGGAAGCTCTTGGCCGCTTTGCTCCTCAAATTGCGCAGATGAAGGTGCAGCTGGTCGACGCCAATGGCCCCAGTCGGGGTGGCGACGATAAGGAATGCCGCCTAGTGGTTCAGATGCAGCGGCATGGAACACTGGTGATCCAGGATCGCGACGCTCGTATCGGCCCCTTGGTCAAGCGAGTATCGGAGCGTCTGAGCCATTCGTTGTCGCAGCGCTATGGCAAGCTATGGTCTCATCGCGACGGGGTTGCCCGTCGCCATGGAAGGGTGCCCCAGGAATCCAACGTGGATTCGACTTGAACGACAGGAAGGCGCGAGCGGTAGCAACCAATGCGACAGACCGAGCTTTTCTCTGAGGAGAGCTCGGTTTTTTCGTTGAGGACAGAAGGTCGCTCCAACCACCCTCAGCTCGCCATCGCTTCTTCGGTGATCTCCAACCCCATGTCGCGAATCATCTGATAGTCCTCATCGGCTGCCTGTCCCTTGGTGGTCAGGTAGTCTCCCACGAAGATGCTGTTGGCGACCAAGAGTCCAAAGGGCTGCAGGGCGCGAAGATGCCGCTCTCTCCCTCCTGCGATCCGAAGTTCGCTGGAAGGATTGACCATTCGGAACATCGACAAGGCGCGAAGGCAATCTCGAGGGGAAAGGTACTCCTTTTGCTCCAGAGGCGTTCCGTCGATCGCATGGAGAAAATTCAGCGGAATCGACTCTACCTTCAGCGATCGCAGTTCCATCGCCATCGAGACCATATCCTCGGGGCGTTCTCCCATGCCCAGAATGCCACCGCTGCAAAGTTGAAGCCCCGCCTGCCGGACATTGCGGAGCGTGTCCAGACGGTCTTGATAGGTATGGGTGGTGCAGATTTTTTCGTAGTGCCCTTCGCCCGTGTTGAGGTTGTGGTTGACCTTGTCGACGCCGGCATTCTTGAGTCGCTGAGCCTGTTCGGTGGTGAGAAGTCCCAGGCACGCGCAGATCTGCAGTCCGAACTTTTCTTTGATCTCCGGCACAATCGTCTCAACCGCCTTCAATTCCCGCTCGTTCGGGGCTCGCCCACTAATCACGATGCAGTAGGTTTTCGAGCGTCGTTGGGCAGCCAGTTGGGCTCCGGCCAGGAGGTCTTCTCGCTTGAGCATCGTGTACTTGGGGATCGGAGCAGAAGAAATCTTCGACTGGCTGCAGTAATGGCAATCCTCTGGACATAGGCCACTCTTCGCATTCATCAGGAAATACAGTTGCACCGACTTGCCGAAGTGGTGCAGCCGGACGCGATGGGCAGCTTGGACGATTCCCAGCCATTGATCGTCCGGCGATCGGAGAATTTCCAGCGCCTGCTCGGTCGACAAATCTTCGCCAGAAAGGACTTGGTCGGCCATCGCCTCCCAACGTGTCGCCGAAGAGGGGAGGATTGGATTGCCACCTTCGCGTTGGATCATGAATTCGCCTTCCTTCGTCGCGGATTGAATACAACAGTCTGGTCCTCGCAGGACGGCAAAGGCCATACTCTGGGAGGGCACTGGACCCTGGGAGGACACTGGCTTAGCACGAGGACCCGGGGGGAAACCCCGCTGGCTCCGACAGTATCGCCAAAAAAGCCACCGATTGTCGAGCCGTATGTGGACCGGCAACTGGTTTGGGAGATTGCAATGAGTGCCGGCAAGAGTTACACTAACGTGCGGCTAGGGGAGAATAGTCTCCCTTGGACGAGCGAAAAAAGGTGTTGAGAGAAATCGATCTTTCCGCATCGTTTTGTCGCTCGATAGACTTTCCTTCAAGCACTTCCGGGCCCACTTCGGTGGAACCAGTTCTTTATCTTCTCTCTTAACGCGGCAACCCCGTCGCGTGGAGTGGGTCTGGAGTGTTTTCCATCGTTTGAATCGCTAGTCGATAGCCGACGTTTCCCGACCCCCCATCAAGGATAGAACTGAGATGCCCAAGAAGCGATTGGATGCCAGCGGCGCGGCCCCTTCCCGTCGAGCCTTTTTGAAAGACTCCTCCCTGCTGATGGCCGCAGGCGCCACGGTGGCCTCCCAGGCATTGCCGGTGCAGCGAGCCGCCTTCGCAGGTGGTTCCGATGAAATCAAGATCGGATTGATCGGTTGCGGTGGCCGAGGTACTGGCGCTGCGATTCAGGCGCTCGATACCGAGGGCCCGGTCAAGCTGACGGCGATGACCGATGTCTTCCAGAATCGACTTCAGGCAAGCTATCGCGCGATCAAGGGAAAGCACAACGATCGCGTCGATGTGCCGGAAGAGCGACGGTTTGTTGGGATCGAAGGGTACAAGCAGGTCATCGACTCGGGTGTCGACATGGTCCTCCTTTGCACCCCTCCCGGCTTCCGACCGATGCATTTTGAAGCCGCAGTCAATGCAGGCAAGCATGTTTTCATGGAAAAGCCGGTGGCGACCGATGCCCCTGGAGTGCGTCGCGTGTTGGCAGCCAACAAGATCGCCAAGGAGAAGAACTTGGCGGTTGCCGTGGGCCTTCAGCGGCATCACGAGTCGGGGTACAAGGAGACGATCAAGAAACTTCAGGAAGGGGCGATCGGCGACATCATCCTGGCACGCGCGTACTGGAACGGGGGCGGCGTCTGGATTCGCAATCGCGATGAGAAGCAATCGGAAACCGAGTATCAGATGAATAACTGGTACTACTTCAACTGGCTGTCGGGCGATCACATCGTCGAGCAGCACATCCACAACCTCGATGTTATCAATTGGCTGATGCAATCGTACCCTGCCGAAGCACAAGGGCAGGGCGGCCGGCAGGTTCGAACGGGTCCCGATACCGGCGAAATCTTCGACCACCACTTCGTCGAATTCACCTACCCCAACGGCACCAAACTGCTTTCGCAATGCCGACACATCGAGGGTTGCTGGAGCTCGGTGGAGGAGTTCGCTCACGGCTCCAATGGCTGGGCCGATATCTCCGGCGGCAAGATCTACGACAAGAGCGGCAAACTGGCTTGGCAGGCTCCTAAGAATGAGGACGGCTGGGCTCAGGAACACCACGATCTGTTCGCAGCGATTCGCAAGGGCGAACGGCCTAACGAAGGGGATTACGGTGCCTACAGCACGCTGACATCCATCATGGGGCGCCTAGCGACTTATTCGGGTGCCAAGCTGACATGGGACGAGTGCCTCAATAGCCAAGTCGCTCTTGCAGACTTCGATTCGATCAAGTCGTTCGATGCACCGGCCCCGATCCAGCCAGTTTCCCCCGGCAAGTACCAGATCGCGGTGCCCGGAACCAACAAGAAGAACTTCGTCTGATCTGCCGTACTCCACGGCAATGCGACGCATCGATTGGCGACCCGTTTGGCAACCTCTTCAGCGAACTGTCCGCAGTTCGGATTTTGCCAAGCGGGTCGCATTTTTTTCGTTCTCCGATCTTGGCAAGATCCGCAGGTCCATCTGCTTGCACACAGGCGGTAGAGCATTCCTTCTATCCCAAGGAGCCTTTTCGATGAAGAAAGCAGGAACTAATTCGCTTTGGCTCGCTTGGATGGCGCTGTTCTTGTTGTGTGCCTCAAGCTCTGCCAGTGACCCCAAGAAGTCGCTGCTGGGAGTCTGGCAGGCGGTTGCGATGGAGCGGGGTGGCATGCCGGCTTCCCAGGAAGCGATTGCCAGGATGCGATTCACCTTCGAGGAGGGGAAGCTGCTGGTGCGCGGCAATTTCCAGGATGAACGGGAAGTCGCCTGCACCTATCAGATCGATCTCCAGAGCGATCCGATGCACCTCGATTTCCAGCCGCCCGAAGAAAAAAAGAGGGTCGTTGGAATCTTTCGATTTCGCGACGAGCTACTGGAAGTTTGCCTCCGCAACGCCAGTTCCAACCAGGGACGCCCCGACAGCTTTCAGCCTCAAGGGGATCCGTCTTTGGTCCTGATCCGATTTCGCAAGCAACCGTGACGGCTGACGCATCCCATCGATCGCCATTGAAGTCGACTTGGATACTCGCCGATGAAACCAAGTCCAAAGGTTCAACGCTTCAAGAAAAGGTATTCGTGGTTGGTTCGCCCGACCCATGCGACCTCAAATCCCGCCTTCCCTAGCGCAGCGATCGCATGGCGAGTTCTTCCGGCGTTCAGCCCAGGAAGAAAGTGGTGGAACTCGACCAGCAGTTGCTGGACTCCCTCCAGGGATCGATCGTTCACGGCTTGAAGAAGCACCTCATACTCCGTCCCTTCGACATCCATTTTGAGCACCTCGACTGCATCGAGCCCCGCCAGCTCCATTGCCCCTCGCAGGTCGACGCACGGCACTTCGATCGTCGCCGAATCCCCGGAGGCTCGGTAGGTGGCGACGGCCGAAGCACTGGTCTGGTCTGCTGCGTCGGCAGGCGGAAGAGCGAATTGGATCGTTCCACGGTGGCTGGCCAACGCCACAGGATGATGCACAAAGTGCGGGTGCGTCAGGTGATCGCGCACATACTCGATCGACTTGGGCGTTGGATCAAATCCGACGATCCGACACCCGAACGTATCCAGTATCGCTCGCTCGAAACTAATATCCTCACCTAGACCGAAGGATGCGATCCTTGTTTGGGAATTCAAAAGCGAAGTATCGATTCCCCAGCGACCATACTTGGACCCGAACTCACGAACTCCTGCCCTCTCGTTCACCCAATAAAAGGGTTCACGTCCCAGAAGCGCCTGAAGCCATGTTCCGCGTCGCAGGCCACGATAGACATTCCCGGTCCATTGATTCATCGCGATCGACTCCCTCACCATCGCACCATCCACTCGCTGCGTGATTTTATGCCAAGAAATCCAGGCGGTGTCGCCGGGAACCCAGTTCGCCTTCAGGAAAGACTGTGGATGCTTGTGGCGCTGAATCGGTTTTCCCCGACAGCGGGCTTGCCGCCTACCGAAAATGGCTGTCGGACGACCGGGTTCGGCATGGGATGCCAGGGCACCCAGGGGGCGCTATCGGTTTTCGTAGTTCCAGGAGACCACCGCTCCCTTTTCCTCCGTGGGAAATCGGATAGGCTCAGCCCGAAGCAAGGAGTGCGTGTTGTTCATTGGATCGCATTGCATGTTGAGGCAGGAGCTTGCGGATCATGGCGGACTCTTCGGCGGAAATCCTCTGGACCCCTTCCCCAGATTCCATCGCCAAGGCACAGATCACTGCATTCGCGCTTCGCCCGAACATCCCTAGATCGGCAAGCGATCCGGCAAGTTCTCCAGGGGACCGGTATGCGGCGCTGCATCGCTGGAGTGTGGCCGAACCGGGGCGCTTTTGGCGCGAGATCTGGGACGATAGCCAAGTGCTGGGTGATCCAGGCGGGGTCGATTACCGCCCATCCGATCTCTTTCGGCGGTGGCAGTTCTTCCCTGAAGCAAGGCTCAATTTTGCCGAGAACCTTGTCAAGGAATCGCTTCTGCAGGACCGGGAGGTCGCAGAGCAAGTGGCACTGCGAGCCTTTGACGAGCGGGGGGAGTGTGGCACGCGAACGCGTGGGGAACTTGCCGACCAAGTGAGGCGGGTTGCAGGCTTTCTACTTGCAAGAGGCGTCCAGGCAGGGGACAGGGTGGTGGCAGTTCTTCCTAATCGAATCGAGGCGGTCGTCTGCATGCTGGCCGCATCGGCCATCGGCGCCGTCTGGTCCTGCTGCTCTCCCGACTTCGGAGACGGCGCCCTAGCCGATCGATTCTCTCAGATCGACCCCGTGGTGCTGATCAGCACTTCCGAGGTGCATTACAACGGAAAGCGATTGGAGTTGACGGAGCGGATGGAGCGATTGGTGGGCAAGCTACCGACGCTGCGGGAATGGGTCGTGGTGGGTCTACCCGGCCGTCCTGCCGCTGGCCATCCACGGCAGACCGGCTGGGACGAGGTACTCTGTGGAGATCGCTTGGAGGAGGCGTTTCCCCGGATGCCTTTTCAGCATCCCCTGGCGATCCTCTATTCCTCGGGGACCACCGGCGCCCCCAAGTGCATTGTCCATGGGGCTGGGGGAACTCTGCTTCAGCACCTGAAGGAACATCGACTGCATTGCGATCTTCGGCCAGGCGACTGCATGCTCTATTACACGACGACCGGTTGGATGATGTGGAACTGGTTGGTCTCTGCCTTGGCGGCTCAGGCGACCATCGTCCTCTACGATGGCTCACCACTGGCACCCGATGCGGGAGTGCTATGGCGTGTTGTTGAGCAGGCAGGCGTGACGCACATGGGAGCCAGCGCTCGGTACTTTGCTGCATTGCAGCAGCAAGAATACCACCCGTGCGATCACCATGATCTCAAGTCGCTGCGATGCATCCTTTCCACCGGTTCCCCTCTGCTGGCCGATCAGTATCGATGGCTTTATCTTTCGGTCCACCCCAACATGCATCTAGCGTCGATCTCCGGGGGGACCGACATCGTCTCCTGCTTCGTACTGGGGAATCCTACGCTGCCGGTTCGCGCCGGTGAGATCCAGTGTGCGGGCTTAGGGATGGATGTGCAGGTGTTCGACGAAGCAGGCTGCCGTGTGATCGGAGAACCTGGCGAGTTGGTCGCGGCGATGCCATTTCCCAGCATGCCTGTCGGCTTCTGGAATGATCCGTCCGATACCAAATACGATGCCGCATACTATCAAAAATTTGCGGGAGTCTGGAGCCACGGGGATTGGTGCCAGCAGCATGCGTCCGGAGGTTTTGAAATCTTCGGTCGCTCGGATGCTGTCCTGAATCCCGGCGGGGTGCGGATCGGCACTGCCGAAATCTACCAGCAGCTGCAAGGGATTCCCGAGATCCTGGAGGGGTTGGCCACGGCGCTGCGGCGAGATGGGGATGAGCAGATTGTCCTGTTTGTCCGCTTGGCCGAAGGAAGCAGACTGGACGCGGAATTGGCCGATCGCATCCGCAAGCAGATTCGCGCGCACTGTTCACCACGCCACGTACCCAAGCACCTGGTGGCTGCCCCCGATCTTCCTAGGACGCTCAACGGCAAACTCTCGGAGATCGCTGCCAGAAATGCCTTGTCGGGCCGCCCCACCGGCAATAGTGGTGCGCTAGCCAATCCCGAGTGCTTGGCATTCTTTCGCCAGTGGGCTGAGGCGATACAATAAGCAGGGTTAATAGCACAGATTCAACGCGGAGGTTGCACGATGGGGGAAGTCCAGGAAATTCCTTTGCGGAAGATCGATCACGTCCGCTTCTTCGTTGGGAACGCTCGCCAATCAGCGTACTTCTATCGCAATGCCTACGGCTTTGACGTGATCGCCTACGCTGGGCTGGAGACGCGGGTCAAGAACGAAGCGGGGTATGTGCTGAAGCAGGGAGGCATCACCTTTGTGCTTCAAAGCCCTCTGCGGGCGACGCATCCCGATGCAGGGCGACTGATCCAGCATGGGGACGGCGTGGCTGACATCGCGCTGGCGGTAGACGACGTTCGGCTTTCGTACAACTTGGCGGTCGAGCGGGGGGCGGTTGGTGTGGTTGGACCTCGAGCGATCGAGGATGCGCATGGCGTCTATGAATACGCCACCATCCGCGCGTACGGCGACACAACCCACACGTTTGTCAATCGAGACCGATACCGCAGTGTCTTCGCGCCCGGTTACGACCCGATCGACCCGG
>JBJSWM010000271.1:0-2700 GCA_046085865.1 Pirellulaceae bacterium | reverse complement strand
ATCGGTGACTGGAGCTACGGTGTTATCTATGCCGTTCATCTGACTCCGGAGGGATCCAGCTATCAGTCGACCTTTGAACCTTTCGTCTCGGCTTCTCCCATGCCGATCACCGATATGGTGGTTCATCCTTCCGATGGCAATCTCTACTTCATGATCGGAGGGCGGAAGGTGCAAAGCGGCCTGTATCGGCTGAAATACAAAGGCACCGAGAGCACAGCACCCGCTGCACCGATCGATTCCGCCAATGCCGCTCAAGCGCGCAGTCTCCGCCGGAATCTTGAGCAATTGCAGGGACCGGGCAAGCCAGGGGCCGTCTCCACATCGCTTGCCATGCTGGGACATCCCGATCGCGCCGTCCGCTTCGCGGCGAGGATTGCCCTCGAGCACCAACCGGTGACGCAGTGGCGTGGCCGCGTGATGGAGGCCACCAACCCCCAGTCGCTGGTCACCGGAGCCATCGCTCTGGCTCGTTGCGGTGAGCCGTCCGATCAAGCCGCCATCCATCAAAGACTGGCGAGCCTCGATTGGGGATCGCTTGATCGAACACAGAGACTAGAGCTACTGCGAGCCTATCAACTGAGCTTCACACGATTGGGTGAGGGGGTGCCTGAGGCGCGCCAAGCCATTGTCGCTCAATTGGACCGTCATTTCCCTGTCCCCGATGAAGATAGTTCGCTCAACCGAGAACTGGCCACCGTGCTGGTCTACCTGGGTGCTCCAGGCATCACCGATCGCTGCATCGCTCGCATGAGCAACGCGCAGTCGGCCGACGAACAGATCCACTACGCCATGGCACTTCGAGATGTCAAGGAGTGGACCGACGAGCAGCGGCAGAAGTATTTCCAGTGGTTCATCGATGTCTCTACCGCTCGTGGCGGCGCATCCTTTGGTGGATTCCTCGCCAACATCCGCAAAGTGGCCATCGGCCATTTGAGCGATGAGCAGAAGCAGACGTTGGGAGAGTTGGTAGGGGATCTTCCCGAGCCACGAGATCCACTCGCTGATCTGGCGCCGCGGCCTCTAGTCAAGGAATGGAAGGTGGAGGACTTGGTAGAAGAAGCCTCCCAGAAGAACTCGGGCTACGATTTTTCCAAAGGCAAGCAACTCTTTGCCATCGCTCAATGCTACAAGTGCCATCGATTCCAAGGTCAGGGTGGGATTCAGGGCCCCGATCTGACCGCGGTCTCCGGCCGTTTCAGCCCTCGTGAAATGCTGACGGCGATCATCGAGCCGAACAAGGAGATCAGCGATCAGTATCAAGCCACGCAGTTCGTCACGGAAGACGATCAGGTGGTGGTGGGGCGGGTGGCCAACCTCAACGGATCAACCTTGATGATCACCACGAACATGCTCGATCCCCAGAACTTTACCAATCTCGACCGCAAGTCGATCACCGAGATGAAGCCCAGCCCCAATTCGATGATGCCTTCCGGATTGCTCAACACCCTCTCCAAGGAGGAGGTTTTCGAGTTGCTGGCCTACATGAAATCGGGGGGCAACCCAGCGCATCCGCTCTACCAACAGGCGACTGCAGCCGCCCCCTAAAAAGCATCGGCTTCTCTCCAGAAAGGCTTGGCAGACCAGACCAAAAGGTACTGCCAAGCCTAAGAGGGGGACGAGATTCCCCCTAGTTGGAAGCCACTTTGGCACCAATTCGCATTGCCTCCACCTCCCTTTTTCCTCACAATCCGACCTCTGGCTGATTCTCGTTGGATTCACGCCAAGTCACTTGCAGGGCTCATGAAGTTCCCTGCCCTTGAGTTGAAGGGTCGTTCATTCATGCGAACACGTCACAGTTGGGTGGCCCTTCTCTCGATTGCCGCACTCTTTCTGCTGACCGACAGCGCCTGGGAGGCTCGATGGCCGGTCATCGGGGAAGTGCTGTTTGTCGCCGGCGTCCTTCTGGCAGGGATCGGCGCGATGGGACGCGTCTGGTGCTCCGCCTACATCGCTGGCTACAAAAATGGCACCCTGATCACCAGTGGCCCCTACTCGATGACCCGCAATCCGCTCTATTTCTTCAGCTTTCTGGGGAGTGTCGGCGTCGGATTGACATCCGAAACGCTGGCGATCCCTTTGATCATCGCCATGGCGTTTGCCTTCTATTATCCCTTTGTGATCCGCAGTGAAGAGACAACACTCAGCCAACTGCATCCCGAGCAGTTTGACCAATATCGCCGTGAGGTCCCCTCTTTTTTCCCCGCATGGAGTCGCCTTAGGGAACTGAGCGATCATACGGTGCAGTTGAAGACATTTCGCCGACACATCGCCAGTGCCATCTGGTTTGTCTGGATCCCTGGATTGATCCATCTGGTCGACTTTCTGCACGACCACAAATACCTAGCCAGTTTCTGCAAGATGTACTAGCCGGTCCCCCTGCCCTCCAGCCGATTCCCGCTAGGGAGGCGCATCGCGGCCACTCCATGAAACGCTCCTTCCGACGAGTTGCCGTCATCGGCGGTTGGCCCCAAGCCCGCTGACCAATTCCATCAGCAGCATGGCGTGTTGATCGATATGGATCTGAGTTCGAAGACGTTGCTGAGCGGCGGCGCGCTCGCGCCGCATCGCTGCCGTCTTTTGGCATGCTTCCTTTAGTCCACGCAACAACGCCACTGGATCCCCCGGGCTGTAGAGATCGCCATGCTGAAGACGCCGATGCATTTCGGGGAAAGCGCCGTGGGCGGGAAGAAGGTATGGCAA
>JBJSWM010000270.1:0-5804 GCA_046085865.1 Pirellulaceae bacterium | reverse complement strand
GGTTGGTCTGTAGCGGCCAAGATACTTACAGATGAGTGGTGCGGGCATCACGTCCACTGATAGACCGACAGGCCTTTTAGGTGACGCACGAAGACTTGGTTGTCGACGACGGCCAGGTGAGCCCAGCTTTCTTCCTCGGACACCTTTCGCTCCGATACCATCCGAAACTCTGTGGGATCGGCATCGATCAGGAACAGTTTCCCTTGTTCGTCGAGCGCAAGAATCTGCTCCCCATTGGAGACCATGCTCCAGTACTTCCCAAATGGACGAGTGGTCCACAGCTCCTTTCCGCTTTCCATGTCGATGCATACAAACCGCTGGTTTCGCAGATGCAAAAAGAGATGGGATCCGATCAGGATAGGGCTGGACATGTAGCCTTGGACCTTGTTCTCCCAAGCCATTGCCACATCCCAGGGACCTTCCTTTGGTCCGACATCGTATCGCCAGCTTTTGCCTCCATAGCTGCTGGTGAAAATGGAGTTTTGATAGACCGTTGGGGTCAGGATGTTCATCCCGCGAAAGGCTTCAATCGGTTTGTTCCAAAGCGTCTCGCCTGATTCGGGATCCATTCCCACTAGAGTGGTCCGGGTCTGCACCAGCAATTGAAGTCGGTCATGTAGTGTGGCGAGGACAGGAGAACTGAAGGCGCTACCATTCATGCCTCCGCCATCATCCAGTTTCTTCCAGACCAGTTCGCCTGTTGCCGCCTTCAGCTTGCAGACACCGCCACCTGCCTGCACATACAGCCAATCCCCGTCGACCAGGGGCGAGCAGACGAATCCAAACGCAGGCAGTTCACTCCCAAACTGCTTCGGGAAATCGACCTTCCATGCCTCGCTACCGTCGGCAAGATTGAGGGCCACCAAGACGTCTCGCATCCCGGCAACATAGAGTCGCTGGCCGTCGCAAGCCGGGGTGGATCGGATCCAGTCGCCGTTGGATTTCGCAAAGAAAGGGACCGACATCGATCCGTCCCAGGAAATCGACCACTTCTGTTCGCCCGAAGCGCGATCCAGAGCTCGTACCGACTCCGACTTCTTCCCAACCGTTTCGGTAACATAGACGTTCTGGCCGTCGACGATGGGCCCCGAATATCCAAGATCCAATGGGGCTTCCCAAGAGAGTTTCAGGTGGTCTTCATCAAGCGACTGGGGCCACTGGCGAGCCGTCGACTTACCGTCGCGATGCACGCCCCGCCAACCAGGCCATTTTTCCTGAAACCCGTCAGCAGCTGTGGAGCTTCCTGCCATTTTGCTGACCAAGAAGCTTCCCAAAACACCTTGTGCGAATTGACGTCGTCGCATACTTGCCAGCCCTCATGAGAAAAGAAAAGGAAGTGTTCGTATCGCTATGTCATCGATCGATCATTCGGACCGGCAATCCCCTTCGTGCTGATCGTTGCTCGAGGGAGAGTTCTAATTGTCTCGATCGCCCCAGGTTTGCCGTTGACCGCGCAGCGCGGCAGCGAAATCGGCCAATTGCCTGAGGTTGTCGCAGTGGGCTGCGTATTTCATTTTTGGCCGCACTTCGTCCGTCAAGGCTCGTCCACCAACCACCATGGTCACTTCCTTGGGCAGGGACTCAGCGAAGTCCTGGTACCGGCGGAGGAAGGTTGGGATATTCTCGATGTGCGAGACGCTCAGCCAAAACAAACGCGGGCGATGAGTTGCAACGGCGGATGCAAGCGTTTCGAAGGGAAGGTTGCTTCCCAAAGCGTGAGTCCTCCATCCGCTCTCCCGCAGCACCAGTTCGATGAGTTGGTTCGGTAGCGAGTAGGGGTCAAATTCGGGCGTCGCCCCCATCGCCAGCGGTGCCTCTGGTGGAGGATCGACCACCATGCGGCGCAATTCATGCACCAAGCGGACGCATAATTCCGCACTCCGCCTCTCCTGGTAGATTTCGATCTGGTTGCACTCCCAGAGATCACCCAGGCGATGAAATGTCTTGGCGATGAGTTCGTCAGCCAGCGGTGCAAAGGCCCGCTCCGCCTGATACCACTGCGTCAGTGCCCGCCGACTTCCGGGCTCATCGCCGCGTAAGAGCGCTTCTTCGAAAGCCTCCCTCAAACGCTGCTGGTCAAGGCTGCCTGCGAGCTTGGGGGGAGGCGGCGAATCCTGCTCTTCCTGAAGCGATTCTAGCTCCACCCCCATCCTGGCAAGTTGATCGCCGCTGATCAGTGCCCGATCGTCCCTTCCGGCAGCGCTTTTCAGGAACTGCATCAGTGCACTACGAGCGATCCGTCGGTGGCCGCCAACCGTTCTCACCGTCGGAATGACCCCCGAATCGCACCATCGCTTGACCGACGATTCGCTAACCCGAAGCACGTCGGCGACCTGTTTGGTAGTTAGCTGTTCGTCCAAGGCAATCACCATAAATCGTGCAAACCGTCCTAAACATTCGCTCGTAGCACTCTATGAAATTCGTCCAGTCGAAAACAAGTCGTTGGTGCGAAAAATCAAAATTTTCTGATTTTTTGCCAAAACATGGAGAATCTGTTGTTCATGGACGGAAAGTCCGATATAGTCCTGGTGTGGACGATTTGAACGTTTCGGGCGATGTGGGCGTTTTGAGCATCGTTGAATAGCGAGGTGAATTGATGAGCCGAGCAGGGACGGTAGCTAGTCGCAAGAGTCCGACCATGACCTTTCGCAAAAAGGCGTTGGAGCAGTTGTTTGTCTCCTTCTGTCAGACTTCTCAGGCGGTCCAGCAGGAGGAAGGGACGCTGGAGGATCGGATTCGGAGGCGGCTTCAGCAAGAAATCGACTTCATCGGAAATGAAGAGTTTTCCCAGCCATCGGCCGAGTCGAAATTTATGGGTGACATCCTCCTGGGGACTGGATGCCCACCGGTCGTCGGCAAACCCGTGCGGGTCGCCAACCTCCCTCCCCATCTGGCCCGCCTTTGCGAGACGCGTTTGCTGAGCCCCGCGGAAGAGAAGGCTCATTTTCAGCGAATGAACTACCTTCGGTTTCGGGCTCAGCAGTACCAAAGTCGCCTGCATCCGGAGAAGTCGAGTCAGTACGATTTGATGCGGATCGAAGGTCTTCTGAAAGCCGCCGACTGGCATCGCGATGCATTGCTCAAGGCGAACATGCGGTTGGTGATTTCGATCGTCAAGAAGTTTGTGAACTCGTTCAATTCGTTCGACGATCTGCTTAGCGATGGCGCGATGGCACTTCTGCGAGCGATTGATAAGTTCGATTACGATCGCGGTTTTCGATTTAGCACCTACGCAACTCAAGTGGTGCGGCGAAACTCCTATCGCATGGTGATGACCAAGCAGAAGGAAAGGCAGAAGCAAGCGGCGAGTTTGGAAGAAACGGGGCTGGATGTCGAATCGCCTGATCGCTCCTCCTCAATCGATGACGTTCGCTGGGAGCAGCTTCGCAGTCGACTTTCGAATTTGCTGAGTCTTCTGGACCGTCGGGAGCAACTGATTATTCGTGCTAGATTTTCGCTGGGCGGGCACCGCAAGGTTCAGACGCTACAACGTCTGGCCGATATTCTTGGTGTTTCAAAAGAACGCGTCCGCCAACTGGAAAAGCGAGCTCTCGACAAGCTTCGAGATTTGGCTGGTTCCAGCGATGATCTTCCATTGCCTGCAGATGATTTCGCTCTCGCTGAAGCCTCTTGATCGTCGCGTCAATTCCTAGCTCAGCGCCAGTTCAGGCCTGAGCTTATTGGGCTTCGGAGAGCAGTAGGATGACGCCCTGGGCGTCTGCGGACCTTTCGGTAGCGATCTGGGATGGTACTGCCGTCACCGTCGGATTAGGGTCCTTGATTTCCCTATGAAAGAATCGTTTCCCGACTCTCTCGCTCAACGTGATCGGTTCGCTCAATTCGGGTTCGTACCCGATCCATCCAGGCTCCCCATTCGTTATTGCGATTTTTTTCTCGAAGACTTGGTTGCCGTTCAGGCGAACCATCCACCGGCATTCGGCAGTTGAAGTCACTCTTGACAGGCCAATACGATGCGTTCCCTCGCCAAGCCGCACCGTTGCTGCGTCGCTGCAATCTTTCGGGAATCGATTGAGATACTTCCACTGGCCTCCCATCGTTAGCGTTCGCTTCTGTCCTTTGGGAATATGGATTTGCCAACTGCTTTCGTCTTCAAAGCTTCCCGGTGTCTTGAACAGGTAACATTGGTGGGAGTCGACTGGCACCAAGGTTTCGCAGAGTTGCTGTAGTTGCGGGACCTCCTTTTCCAGCCATCGAATTTGACGTCGCATGGAAAGCCACTGGACCCAGATGGCAACAACCGCCAGCAGCATCAGCAGGCTGGTTAGTTGCAGTTGTAGCCAGCGTCGACTGAGAGGCAGCTCTCGGCCACTTCTCTCATTGACCATTGGCTCGTCATTCATTCCCATTGCAGTACCGCGCGAAAGATTTCGGCTCGTCCAGCAGTGGATCCTTTGGGGTCGATCGACGCTGGATCGATGGAAAGACGTAGCAATTGGAGTGGTTTCCGTCGATCCTTCAGGACGAGGTCATGCCCAGAACCCGGCAACTCCACCTGCACCGCATCCGGTTGGTCCATCATCACTTGAGCGTGGTTGCGAAGGGGCAGGGTGGCTCGAGAAGAACTTTGCGGTCCCGCGTAGAAGAGGAAAGACTCTGGATCCCCCGGTTCCAATCGAATTCGGATCGTCACCAGTTGCGGCTTGTCTACCAGCAACGACTGATGCTGTTCTACCTCGGAGGTTTTCAACACCACCGACCCTTTGCCGGCGGGAAGATAGCAGTCGAATAGGAAATCAAAGCCCTCGCGGTTACGTAGCCGCACTTGCGGTCTAGTAGGATCGATGACGTGGAGGGGTTGGACTTGTTCCAGAAGCTTTTGGTGAGCCGCATGCAGTTGCATCCATCTCGGCCGAAGCTCACCGATCTTCCAGAGTCCGATCGAGGCGGCTAGCAGGCAACAGGCCGCCTCGATCCTGAATCGCCATGAATGCATCGATGGATCATGCCTCCATCACTTCGGATTCTTTCCCTTTGGCCAGATCGGATGCAGAAGCTTCGAATTTCTTGGTCAGTTCTTGGACCTCATCTTTTGCCTTGTTGGCGGCATCTTCTCCTACCACTTTGTCCTTTTCGGCTGTTTCGATCGCCTTGTTTGCATCGCGTCGGATGCTGCGAATGGCGACTTTCGATTCTTCGGTCAATTCTTTAATGCGCGTGACCAGTTTCTTTCGGACGTCGGTGCTCAAGGGCGGGATATTTAGTCGGATGATGCGGCCGTCATTTTGAGGTGCCAGTCCCAGGTCGCTGGCGACGATCGCCTTTTCGATTTCCTTGATCGTGCTGGGATCAAAGGGGCGAATCACCAATTGCTGTGGTTCGGGTGCTCCCACAGAAGCCAGTTGCTTCAGGGGGCTCAGCGACCCGTACACCGAGACTTTCACCGAATCGACGAGGCCTGGAGTCGCACGGCCGGTGCGGATCCCAGCCAGATTGTTCTTGAGAACGCCGATTGCCTTCTCCATGCGTTCTTCGGCATCCATCACAATTTCTTCGACGCTCATGAGTTCCCCTTTTCCTACCTGTGCTGTATCCGTCGCATTCTATTTTTCCGGAGAGCGGTCGCGATCGCGGCTCCCCAGCCTCTGGCTCTGGCTTCCACCGCTCGACCTTGCCGCGGCTGCCAATATCCCGAAGTCTCTTCGTGAAGAAGATGCGTTGTATTTTAACAGAAACTAGCAGATCCGAGAGTGCTTGCAGGGGGCGTACTGGGCTTCGATGAAGCCAAACAAGTCTCGCCGGAAATGCGGTCGGCTTGGGGGCTGCGTTCGGGGACGAAGTGATCT
>JBJSWM010000269.1:0-2768 GCA_046085865.1 Pirellulaceae bacterium | reverse complement strand
CGTTGTGTTGCGCTGGATCAACGCGGGCATGGAGCATCGGCAAGGGCCGCTGGATACCGGGTGGTTGATTACGTAAAGGATCTACTGGAGTGGTTGAAGGCGGATGGGCAGGGACCGTATCTTCTAGTCGGCCACTCCATGGGGGCCATGGTTGCCTTGGGGGTAGCTGCCGCATCTTCCCGTGACCAATTGCTGGGAGTGGTCCTTGAGGATCCGCCTTTCCACACGATGGGCGATCGTTTGGCGGGAAGTCAGCTGGCCAGTCAGTTTCAGGGGTACGAAAAGGTGCTGCGTGAGAGAGGAGAGCGTCTTGCTTGGCGCGACCTTGCGGCCATCCCTATTTTGGATCCAGCCACCGGGCAGACCATCCCATTTGGGAAGCTTCGAGATTCCGTCTCGCTGCGCTGGAGTGCGGATTCGCTTCGGCGCGTCGACCCCGAAGTTTTAGCGACGATCAACCGATTTCAGTGGCTGGAGGGGTTCGATTGGCAAGACTTGGCAAGCCAGATCGTGGTGCCCACCCTGGTGATGCAGGCCGACCCCACAGCGGGAGGCATGCTGACCGACGAAGATGCTCGCTGGATGTACCAAGAGATGAAGGACTGCCACTGGATTCGATTTGCGGGCGTGGGGCATTCGATTCACTGGTTGGATATGCCTGGCTATCTGAGAAACCTGATCGGATTCTCGGAGTCCTTGTGGAGTGATTGACCAGAGACCTTGGAAGATGCCTCCGATGAGGCGGGAAGGTGACTGCGATGAAATTGGCCGAGGGTGATTGCCTTGTGATCGGTGGTACGTTGATCGACGGCCGGGGGAATCCTGCCATCGCCGATGGCGTCGTGTGGATCAAGGAGGGACGCATTCACTACGCGGGGTCGATGGCCGAGTGCCCGCCAGCGCCGCCCGGGATCCCGCGTTTGGAAGTGAAAGGTGGAACGATCCTGCCTGGGTTGGTGGAGGCGCATTTTCATCCAACCTATTTCAATGTGGCGGAGTTGCAGGATTTGGATATCAAGTATCCGGTCGAGTATGTTTCGCTACTCGCCTCGGTGAACGCCAAGCTGGCGCTGGAGTGCGGATACACTTCGGCGAGGAGTGGCGGTAGCCTGTTCAATGTGGATGTCTGGTTGAAGCAGGCGATCGAGCGGGATTTGGTTTTGGGGCCACGGATGGCTGCGAGTGGTCGCGAGATCTGCGGCGCGGCGGGGCTGATGGATTGGAATCCCGACTATCGAAGGATTGGAATGGAGGGGCTAGTTTTACTGATCAATGGTCCCGATGAAGCGCGCAGCGCCGTCCGAAAGCTGGTTAAGGATGGGGTCGAGTGGGTGAAGACCTACCCGACAGGCGACGCGGCAGCCCCCGATGTCAACGATCACCATACGCTCTGCATGACCTTCGAGGAAATGCACGCGGTTGTTTCGACGGCGCACAATCACAAGCTGAAGGTGACAGGGCATTGTCGAGCCAATGAAGGGATCAAGAATGCGTTGCGAGCTGGATACGATGCCATCGAACATGGTACGTTCATGGATGCCGAAGCGCTCGACCTCCTGCTGGCTCGCGATGTTCCCGTCGTGCCCGCGCTCCAATTCGAATGGGCCAGTGTGGAGTACGGCCCGCAGTTTGGTTTATCGCAGCGCGTGATCGACGGGCACCAAGAGACTTTGGAAGCAGGCGCCGAGAGCGCCCGGATGATCCTGCGTGCCGGAGGTCGACTAGGGATGGGGGGCGATTACGGATTTGCCTGGACTCCTCACGGAACCTACGCCAAAGAGCTCTCGTTCTTCGTGCGCTACGTCGGCCTGACGCCACTGGAAGTGATCTCGTGCGCGACCAAGACGGGGGCTGAGATTCTGGGCAGAGGGGACGAACTGGGGACGTTGGAAGCTGGCAAGCTGGCCGACGTGCTGGTTGTTGACGGAGATGTACTAGAGGAAATCGAACTGCTGGAGGATCGGTCGCGCATTCGCGCGGTGATCCAAGGCGGGGTCATCAAGGCAGGGACCATGGCGCCACGCTGGGTGACGCCGATTTCCGGTGCCGGCTGACCCGGGAGATCCTTCGTCAGCGATTCACCGCATCACTTGACTTCCAGCGCCAGCGGCTTGACGGAAAGCCCATCCCAGGTGAACTGGACCTGCGTAAACTTGGGCGGGCCCAGGAGGCGCCCCGACTGCCCTGAAAAGCCATAGGGCTCCGTCGGAACGCCCAGCGTCTTGTCCAGTTCGCCATTCGAATTTTCATCGTGGTAAACGCTCACGGCCAGCACTCCAGGAGCGATGTCCGGGATCTCCCACTTCGCTTTTCCGTCGATGATCTTGGTGGAGCCCTTGTAAATGGCTTTGTTGATGTCCAGGAACCTTAAGGCATCGTCATAGATGGCGATCATGCAGACGCCTTGGTCATTTTTGAATCCCGAAACTTCGATCAGCAGCGGGACAGGCGCTATCCCTGGTTTGGGCGCATACCGGATGGAGGTTGAGACATGATCAAGAGATTCCTGATTCGGTCATGGCAGGAGAACCAAGGCCCTTGGCTGCTTGGCTTCGCTGGGCTTGTCCTGGCGATCGGGTTTTTCGCGATCTACTGGAAGCAGGTCACTCATGTTCAGCCCACCTCCATCCGGTATGCTCCCAAACCAGGGATAGCGCCTGTCCCGCTGCTGATCGAAGTTTCGGGATTCAAAAATGACCAAGGCGTCTGCATGATCGCCATCTATGACGATGCCTTAAGGTTCCTGGACATCAACAAAGCCATTTACA
>JBJSWM010000268.1:0-1476 GCA_046085865.1 Pirellulaceae bacterium | reverse complement strand
GCTGAGTTTGGCCATGGTCGACATCCTGCGTGGACAGTCGACATCGATTGGATTCCGCCTCAAAGCCTTCCCGCGAAGTGGTCCCAGGAGGATACGATTCTCGGCGACTTCCTCCGCGTCGCGGAAGCTCACCGCAAAGAGAACCTCAAACACCTTGGCTGGTCGGCTACCATCGAATCGGAAACTCCAGCCTCCGCTCTTTGGAAGGAATGGTTGAGCGACGAACGCTCAGCCGATCGCAACGAGGCGCTTGGCCATGCCCAGTGGATCGGCTGCGAACTGCTCCGAGGCCAATCGGTCGACCTCCTAGCGGGGCTCCGCAAACTGGGGCTTGGAACCACCAAAACCCTCTGAGGTTGACTCACACCTCCAACTCATCCACACGCGACCCTATCGAGAAGCCTACTATGAAAATTCGCGACATCCAAATCGACGGCTTTGGCGTCTGGACGGGCCTTACGATCGATTCACTCCCAGATTCGATGACCGTCTTCTATGGGCCCAACGAAGCGGGCAAGACGACGCTGATGCAATTCCTTCGGGCGATGTTTTATGGGTTCCCGCCCGAGCGACGGCAGCGTTACCTGCCACCGGTGCACGGCGGCCGCCCCGGAGGCGCCTTGCGCGTCACAGGTCCAGGCGGTGGCTACGAGGTTTCCCGCCGCGCGACACTTGATGACCAATCCGTTCAAGGCCAGGTCACCGTATCCGGATCCGATGGCGTCGTTCAAGGGGCCCACCGGCTAGGTGCTCTCCTCGGGCAAATCGACGAATCGATCTTTAGCAATGTTTTCGCCATCGGCATTCGCGAACTCCAGGAACTCAGTTCGCTAGACGATACAGCCGCCGCCGATGAACTGTACAAACTCTCCAGCGGCATGGATCGCGTCTCCCTGGTCGACATCATCCGCCAACTGAAACAGGCGCGGCACCAGATCGTGGGGACGGTCGAGGAACCTGGATTCCTTGCGCGTGCGCTGCAGCGACGCGACAAACTACGCCACGAACAGGATGTCCTACTGGCCAAGGGAAAACGCTGGACCGAACTTGCTGCCACACGACAGAATCAGCAAGAGGAAATCCATTCGCTGTACGAACGACTTGGCCAATGGGAGATGGAACTCAAAGGAGTCGATCTGGCAATCAGCAGGAAGGAACCTTGGATCGAACGCGACCGCATTCGCGAACAGATCGCCCAACTGAAGGCACGCGTCGATCTTCCCGACGACGCGGTCACGAAAGTGAAACAGTTGATCCACAGCCAGCAGGAACGCCAAACCTCAATCGATCAAATCAAACAGCAACGGAAGCAACTGAGAGCCCAAGCCGCTTCTTTGCCAATACGTCGATCGGTGATGGAACAGGCACCGAAAATCGAAGCGGCAGCGGAGCAATCTCCCTGGATCGCTTCGTTGCAAAAGCAGATCCAGCGTCTGCAAGCCGACGTGCAACAGGCACGAGACCACCTGCTGGAAG
>JBJSWM010000267.1:0-5865 GCA_046085865.1 Pirellulaceae bacterium | reverse complement strand
CGTCGTAGGGCTTGATCCCCAATTCCCCGATATACCTCCGCCGCTTCCCCTCCGGCGACTCACCAATCTCTCGTCTCTGTCGTTCCATCACCTCGAAAGTCAAACGGACCGGCATCAAATCGGGACAGGGGAAGTAACGATAATCCGCCGCCTCCTCTTTCTCTCGTTGCAGCGTGGTAACCCCGGCTTCGTCGTCCCAGCCCCGAGTCTGCTTGGGCACTTCTCCCAACAACCGGCCGTCTCGCTGCCACTGTTGCCACTGGCGCTCTGCCTCATAGTGGATCGCTCGCTCGACCGCGCGAAAGCTGTTGAGGTTCTTGATCTCGGTGATCGGTGTGGCAACCACTCCCTGCAGACCCTCCAGGTGAAGGTTCACGTTCGCATCGGCTCGAAGACTCCCCTCCTGCATGTTGCAGTCGGAGACATCCAGAAACGTCAGCAGCAGGCGCAGCTCTTCAAGGAATTCCTTTGCCTGCTGAGCCGACCGCAAATCGGGCTCTGTCACGATCTCCAGTAGGGGAGTCCCCGCGCGGTTCAGATCGATCCGAGTGTCCCCTGTCCCTGTTCGTTCGTCATGAAGACTCTTCCCAGCATCCTCCTCCAGGTGCGCCCGCACCAAGCGGACGGTAAAGCCGCCGGCTCCCTCCCCATCGGCTCCTCCCCCAATGGTCAGCTCCCCTCCCTTGCAAATCGGTTGGTCGAACTGACTGGTCTGATACCCCTTGGGAAGGTCGGGATAGAAGTAGTTCTTGCGGTCCCAATGCGTCTCCTCAGGAATCCGGCTCCCCAACGCCAAACCGGTCCGGATCGCCAAACGAATCGCTTCCTGATTGATCACCGGCAATGCACCCGGCAACCCAAGACAGACCGGGCAGACCTGCGAGTTGGGCGGCGCACCGAATTGGGTGGAACAGCCGCAGAAAAGCTTCGTCTGGGTCTTCAACTGCACATGGACTTCCAGTCCCACCACCATCTGGTAGCTCATCCCCGTCTACTCCCTCTGCCCAGTCTCAGGATTGTCCAGATTTGATCCACTCAGGAAGCCTCCACACGGCTCCTACTCCCTGCTGCAACCAATGCCCAGCCCGCAACAACTCCCGCTCAGCCCATCGCCTCGACTGCAACTGAACTCCAATCGGCAGCCCTCCATCCGTTGGCTCAATCGGGATCGAGAGGGCAGGGATCCCCGCCAGATTGGCACCCACCGTAAATAGATCCTGGAGATACATCTCCACAGGATTGTCGACTTTTTCCCCGAGCCGAAAGGCGGAGGTGGGAGCTGTCGGTCCAAGCAGCAGATCGACACGCTCAAACGCCTGACGGTAGTCGTCCGCCAAAAGCTGCCGCACCTGCAGCGCCTTGCGGTAGTAGGCGTCGGCGTACCCTGAGCTGAGTGCATAGGTCCCAAGCAGAATCCGCCGCTGCACCTCTTTGCCAAATCCCTCGGACCTAGACTGGCAATACATCGACTCCAAGTCTCCACCGGCCCCCGCCGAACGGAAACCATAGTGAGCGCCATCGTAGCGGGCTAGGTTGCTGCTGGCTTCGCTGGGCGCAATCAAATAATAGACCGGAATGGCATAGCGAGCATGAGGGAGATCGATCTCTTCAACCACCACCCCCTCCGCGCGAAAGAAGTCGGCAGCTCGCTCAACCGCCTCCCGCACCCTCGCGTCCACGCCTCGACTGGTAATGGCCTCCCGCAGTAGCCCCACCCGCATCGCGCGATCGGGCCGCTCGAGTGCATCGCCCAACTCAAAGCGACTCTCCGGGTCGCTGGTGGCGTCTCGAGGATCATGCCCCGCAATCACCTCCAGTAGCCGAGCCGCTTGATCGACATCACCACTGATCGGCCCCACCTGATCGAGGCTGCTGGCGAACGCCACCAACCCGTAGCGGCTGACTCGACCATAGCTTGGTTTGAGCCCCACCAGACCGCAGTAGGAGGCAGGTTGCCGAATCGACCCACCGGTGTCACTCCCCAGTGCCACCGGGACGATGCCGGCAGCAACCGCCGCGGCCGAACCGCCACTGCTGCCACCCGCCGTTCGCTCCAAATCCCAGGGATTCCGGGTCGGCCCATGGCTGCTGGTCTCGGTAGATCCCCCCATCGCAAACTCATCGAGATTCGTTTTGCCCAGCAGCACCATCCCCGCAGCACGCAGTTTGGCAACCGCCGTCGCCTCGTATGGGGAACGATGATTGGCCAGCATCCTCGACCCGCAGGTGGTCGGTAAGCCAAGCGTGCACAGGTTGTCCTTGACGGCGATCGGCACCCCATCCCAATACCCAAGTGACTGGCCTGAAGACCTTCGGCGATCACTCGCGCGAGCCGCCTCCAGGGCCCCTGGCGAATCGACCGAAACCATCGCACCCACTCTCTTGTCGATCGCATCGATTCTGGCCAGACAATAGTCGGTCCACTCTTCACTCGACACTTCCCGCCGATGCAACTGGTCGATCGTTGGTTCGGTCATCAGCTCCCCACATCCAATCCAGACTATCGATTACGATCCATCCCGCTGCGCTACCTCAAGCCGATCGGCTGGGCCCGCGAATCTCAAACATCGCCTCCCAGCACCGGTGGAACCCGAAAACACTCGCGATCCCCTCGCGGCGCATTTTTCAGCACCTCCTCCGGTCGCAACGATCCCTCCACTCGATCCTCCCGCAACCACTCCAGTGGGACGGCTTGATGAGCCAACTGCCCCAAGCCTTCGCACGACAGCTCACTCAACTGGTCGACCATCTCCAGAATCGCGCGGAACTGCCCCTCCAATTCCTGCAACTCCCTTTCCCCCAGCCGAAGCTTAGCAAGGGAAGCGATTTTTCGAATCTCCTCGGTGTCGATAGGCATCAGCCGACTCCCTAGTGTGTGCAATCGATTGGAGCATCAATCCTGCGTGAATCATCGATCCCGCGACCGTTGCCCCTCCGCTCCCTTGGAACGATCGCCGGGGGTCAGCGGGTGGCGGGAGTTGACAAAGATCTCGCGAAAAAGCTCACCACCGCCGCTCCACTGCATCCCATGGCTCTGGCGTCTCTTCGGCCTCAGATTCTTGCTCGTCCTCAGCGCCGCAATGCTCGTTATCGTAATCGATCGCAGTACCGTTCGATCAACGATAGACGTCGAGTCATTCGTGGTCGAAGGACTGCGCAGTCATCAGGGCTGGTTCCGATTAGGTGCACGAGGGCTGAAAGCCCGAACTGCTCAGCGACCGAGCAAAACAAAAAAAAGGCGACCAGATTGGTAGGATCGCATTCCCTGTTGACAAAATCGCCAAAGCTTTGGAGTGCTAGGACAACACCAGATCCCGCCCCGATAGGCCCGGAAGTCTGCGTCCCACCCGACGTCGTCGATCGCTTGCTTACTTCGCGCCAGTGATGGCAAATGGCTTCTGACGAACCGCCTTACGAACGCGGCCGCTGCGAATGCACTGAACACAGACGCGAATCGTTTTCGTCTCGCCACTAGGCAGCGCCGCTTTGATCGTCTGGAGATTCGGCTGGAATCGACGGCGAGTGATGCCAGTGATCTTGGTACCGACCCCACCCAGGTATTTCGCCTTACCCCGGATCTCGACCGCATTGCCAACACCCGCCGACTTGTTGCAGACCGAACAGACTTTCGACATCGCTGACCCCTAACGCGATTGGATCCAGAGACCACCTGGGCAAGCACCCAAAGGCCATCCCAAAAGCTTCTCGCCAAGAATGACTTCGACCATCCACCCAGCTCATCGAACGGCCCAGCCGCCCGTTGGCTCGGAAGAGAATTTTCCAGACCCAATAGGATAATCTTTTCCCAAGATGGATCAACGGCAAAACCAACAGGGAAAATCGCTATTTCTGGGGGGTTTCCTGCTTGGCTAGCTGGTCCAACTCGTCCAGCCTTAGGCGGATGGAGACGATGAATGGCGGTTCACCCTCCACCCAGTGTCCGTAGGTGGTGGTGACCATTGTCCCGTCCGGGAGCACTTCGACCCCTGGGTAGGCGCAGTCGGCCCCTTTGTGGTTGTCCATCAATCGCACGCGGTACTGCCCCTGACCGCCATGGACCAGGTCGTCCCAGGTACCGACCCAAGCCACCAAGTCCCCTTTGGTGGAGGACTCGCGCGTCGTATCGCGGAAGGAGATGAAAAGCCTTCCATCAGGTGCGTAGACTGCAACGTGTCGATCGCCGGTCAGTGCTGCGGGCAGCTCCCTGGGTACCGACCAAGTGCGTCCTTCGTCGGACGACTCGATCAGGAAGGAATTGCGGCGGCGCGAATTCTCCCGCAGCAGGACTGCCCATCGCTTGCGATCTTGGGAAACCACCAACCCCGGCTCGCAAAGATGCACCTCCTGACTCCGAAAGATCCCCCTCGGCTCACTCCATCGCAACCCGCCATCCGTCGACTCGGACTGATACAACGTGAATGTGGTGGGACGGGTGGGGGTCGAGCCTTTGCGGATGAACCGTCCATCGTCGTGGAACAGTGCGATGTAGTGCCCGGGTTCCCTTCTGGCCTGAAGAGATGCCATCACAACGATGCCTCCCCAATCCCCCGCAGGCTCCAGGGGGCTCCAAGTCATCCCATCATCCTCGCTGTGACTGATCCTTGCTGGATAAAGCCCTGACCACAGCAGCAGTCTCTTCTTGCCTTGGGCGTCGACCACCCGATGGATCGTCGGGGTCTCCTGACTGGTCGCCCAGTTCTCTGGAACCGGCAGTGGCTCCCCCCAGCTCTTCCCGCCATCGGCACTCCGTTTCATCCGAATCTTTCCCTTCCCATGCCCCTCCGGATAGACGCAAAGGATCGTCTTGCCATCTTCCAACAGCGCGGTGGTGGGATGCCCCAGATACTGACCGGCCATGCGATCGACGATCACTTGCCTTTCCTTCTGATCACTCAAGTCGATCAACGGAATGGAATAGTCTCCAGGCAGCGGCTGACCTTCCGCCAGCTTATCGGGAATCTCCTGTGGTCTTCCCCAGCTCACCTCGGCGTTGGGCAGCCCGATTAGAAGGGAGACCAATCCGATGCGCACCACGGCAGTGGCCCAGCAACCCAGCCAACCATTGGGCATCGACCAATTCATCTTGCATCTCCGAAAAGGGGATTGGAAAGGAGCCACAGCCTATACCTGAACAGAAAGGCATGCCAAGCCGGGGACGGGACGGGAGTAGGAGGGCAGGGGAGGAGGATCGGAGGAGCTTGCAGAGCTATGGCGGGTTGGGAGCGGGCTGGCTACCAGTCGCAAAGGGAGTCGACATAGTCGCAAGATCCATCGCGCACCCAGCCATCCAGTTGCGCGGGGTCCTTCAATTGCTGGCCGCGTTGCATGTCGACTTCCATGAAGTGGCAATCGAGGTCGGGCAGCATGGTCATGTCCCCCCAAAGCTTCTCAAACTGCAGGACGGGAAAAACATCTTCCTGCCCCTTGCCCCACCGGCGCTTGACGTCCTTCAGCGTCACGTAGGTGGGCATCCTCTGTGCGGTGTTTCGCACCGCCTGGTCGACTCGAGCCGCATCGCTTAAAACCGCTCGGTCCAGCTCAAACAGTCGCAGTAGTTTGTCGATGTCGATCCAGGTGGTCATCGAATTGTAATAGCTCAATTCAAATTCCAATCGCTCGTCGGGCATCGCCAGCCCTTCCAGCAGTCGCAGTCGTCCATGGACGCGGGCAAGCCCCCCTCCACGATCTTCCAACCGGCGTGGAATCACCTCAAACGTCAGACATGCCTGCGACTCCAGATGCTCTCCCAGCAGTTCCGGATCGACGCTGGCACCCAGGGTATCGATGTTGTGCAGCAGCAAGGTGGTCAGCTGAGGCTGTTCCTGGAGAAGTTGGGCGAGCGTGCCGTTGCGGAGCATGTTGGGG
>JBJSWM010000266.1:0-6437 GCA_046085865.1 Pirellulaceae bacterium | reverse complement strand
ATCAACCCAGTCGATCCTCCAGCGGAGAATCCCGAAGCGGAAGATCCAGCAGGCGGGAAGGAGGACCCC
The DNA here is from genome assembly GCA_046085865.1 of Pirellulaceae bacterium. Lineage (GTDB taxonomy): Bacteria > Planctomycetota > Planctomycetia > Pirellulales > Pirellulaceae > JBEISR01. The sequence goes on along the minus strand of JBJSWM010000266.1, from coordinate 6,368 downwards.
ACAGGAGGAGCCGCAGGAGCTGGCCCCAAGCGAGGCAGTTCGGGGACCGGCAACGCGCCAGGGGCGATGGGTGCGGGACTGCCAGCGGGCGGCAGAGCCGGAGGGGGTGGCAGGGTGGATCCGGAGGCCGAAGGTAGCACGGGAATGGAAGTCCCGGGCGCTGGGGTTGCACCTCCCAACGAAGGCGGCTCGGCCGCACCTCCCGCCACCGCTGCCGATGAGGGACTCGCCAACCCTGGCGTCAAGTCGGTCAAGGGCGCGACAGGCAACATGGCGGGCCCGGCACTGATCGGAGGTGCTGATGTTTCCGAATTGGCGATGCGGCGATCAGGAAAAGGCCGCGCAGGGGCCGCTGGAAGATTGTTGATCGGAGCGTTTGCCACGGAAGGTGGCTGCACTCCAGGAAACGCTGGCACCACCGATGGCTCCAGAGGAGTGCGAGGCACCGGGCCACCCGCGGGTTCCACCGGAGCAGCCGCAAGATCTTGATCGGATGGTTCCATCGGCATGCTGGCCGATGCCTGGATCACTCGGTCCATCAAACCCGTCGACTGGTCGTTGTGACGAACCACGAGGGAAGGAGGCGGCGGTAAGGATGCAACATCCTCGCTCACCTCCAAATCATCACTTTCTTGCGACTGACTGGCTGGTGGATACACCGCAATTGGCTCTGCCGACTGCAGCGCATAATCGGGAGTCGCTTCCGAAACGGGCGCGAATCGATCCCGGGAGTCCTTCTGCGCAATGGCCACCGCAAAGGCTCCCAGCATCGATGTGAAAAGCCCTGCTGCAGCAGTCAGTTTGGTTTTGGGGGTGAGCCAAGACATCCTTGTCCTCGGCATGAGGGTTGAGTGGCGCAGCCTTCGACAGCTGCATTCTGTTTCGTTCGTGTTCTGATTCTTGGTTTGGATGCGAATGCAATCGCGATCAGTAGCGATTCTGCCCTGTGGGAGCTTGAGTGGTGATCGTTCCAGGAGCCCCTGAATAAGGAGAGCCGGGAGCTGCGGCGCTGGCCATCTTGACCTGAAGAGCCCCCATGCGCTGGACGACATCGGGCTGAGCCTGGTTGATCGCTAGGCTCTGCTGATAATTCTTCATCGCCTGAGGGTAATCATTGGCCGACTCACGCATCCGACCCTTGGCAGTCCATGCTTTGTAGTTCACGGGGTTCATCGCCAACGCATCGTCGATATACTGCTCCGCCAACTTCGTCTGACCAAACTCATAATGCAGACGACTTAGTTCCAGCCTGGCATCGGCCAAACCTGGAGCCTGAGCGTTCCAGCGCTTCAGGAAATCAAAAGCGCGATCCGAACGGTTGGTCTGAACCAGCAGAACGGCCAGACCTCGATGGCACTCGATATGGTTCGGACTGACATCCAAACATTGATTGTACGTCGACTCCGCCTGCTCCAGCAGCTTGGAATCCTTGTTGGCTATTCCCATCTGATGGTAGGTGGAAGCCAGATTGTAGAGGGCGTCCGGATCGGTCGGATTGGTCTGCCGAGCGGTTTCAAATTGCTGCAGGGCTTCTGCGTACCGCCCTTGCTGATACATCTGGACGCCACTGGTATTGATTCCCTTCGATTGCCAATGGCAACCGTTTTGGAAGATGCAGACGATGAGTGCCAGAAGAGTGAGCCAGCGGCTGGAACGAAGAGAATTCCCACCCTCGGGGGAGTCCCAGCGCGCAGACGGCGGGCCCTTTTTGGTTGGTTCAGCAATCGATGACTCCACGGACTCACCTCCGGTCTCAGGTCGGGAACCCCACTTCAGTCCCCCAGGGCCCAGGTATCGAATCGGCTTTTACAGCCCCTCGGCTGGTAAGGGCAAGAGCAATTCGCGACGACGGACCGACGGAGAGCGAAGTCATGCCGACCCATCGTGCCGCTACGACATACCCCCGACTCCCAACGACTCCCGGATGGTGCAAATCAGGAAAAGCCCAAAATCCACCTGAAAGGCGTAGCAGATCAACCTGCCATCGATAGAAAAATCTCCCTTGGTACCTCCTTACATTGGAAAGTGCCTGTGGGCAGCAAGCGGCTCATTTCCTCAGGATCGCTTCAACTTCAGTGAAATCTGATCGGCTGGGCAATTTTTGCCAGATTGATTTCGGATTCTAAGGGGGTCTGCCCAGATTACGTCATGGCCAAGGGGGAATTGATGGGGTAACCTCTTGGCTTGCAATGGGTCGCTGCCCCACCGGCTGCTGCCGCCAATTGGCGCAGGAGTTTTCTGGTTTTTGCGTCCATCGACCTTGATCCAGGAGGATCCATGACCTCGGTACCGTCCGACACCCCGATTTCCGACCAAGCTGCGGATTACATTGAGTCCCCGGACGTTGCTTCGTCGCCGATTGCAAAGCAGACCGAACCGCTTCTGTTTCAGGATCTCCGTGTGGGAGACCAGTGGTGGAGTCAGGAGCGCGAGGTGACCGATGTGGACATCGTCGATTTCGCCGAGCTGACGGGGGATCACGATCCGCTACATCTGGATGCATCGTACGCGGAAGACAGTCCTTTCGGTCGTCGGATTGCGCATGGGTTGTTGGGGTTGTCCTACATGGCTGGACTCAGTTCCTGCGCTCCCCGAGTCAAGACGGTGGCTCTGATGGGGGTAGAGCAGTGGAATTTTCTGCAGCCGATTTACATCGGCGATCGAATCCGCGTCCATACCTCCGTCGAATCGCTGACTCCGCATGGTCGCAACCATGGGATCGTTCGATGGCGCCGGCAAGTGGTCAATGATCGAGAGCAGGTTGTTCAGGAGGGAATCTTGGTGACGATGGTTGCCGCGAGAACCATCCCTCGACGTGTCTCGAAGGCGGGTAACGAAGGCATTGGCTGACGGACAACTCAGGGCACTGTCCCGAGAAAGAGTTTCTTAGGCAGAGACCCTCTTGCTGGTTGGGTTGTGGTGCCAACAAGCCCGATGGCAGCGCTCCCACAAAGGGTTCATCGGGTCAAGTTCGTCGGTCATCGCTTTGATTTCGTAGGCTCAAGCCGCCGTGGCGGACGGTACTCGTTGGCGTTCTGGATGCCCGAGTGTCCCAAGGCATCTTTTCGAGTACGAGTTTCGTTTCATCGAGTACTCGCACGAGTCCTTGAAAAACCGGTAGCTGATGCTGCTATGCAGCAATCCTTCCTGAAGAGCCCCCAGCAAGGAATCACGGCACATGGCCGAACACGGGCGTTCCCATCGCTGCTTTCTATGGCAAACGACTTAGGTCTAGCTAGCTTTGGGCCGCAGTACCTTCCAGTAGCGCGAAGGCCTTCATGGTGTTGTGCAACAGCATCGCGATGGTCAGTGGTCCGATCCCGCCGGGGACGGGAGTGATCGCCGATGCGACGCGGGATACCGCCTGAAAGTCGACATCCCCCACCAATTGATCCCCGAGTCGATTGATGCCGACATCGATCACCACGGCCCCTGGCTTGACCATCTCGGGGCCAACAAAGTTCGGCTTTCCAATCGCTGCGATCAGGATGTCTGCTCGCTGAGTGATCGAAGACAGGTTTTGGCTTCGGCTGTGGCAGCAGGTGACGGTCGCGTTGGCGAAACGACTGCCACAGGGCCCTTCCTTTTGAAGCAGCATCATCGCAAGTGGTTTGCCTACGATGTCACTGCGACCGATGACCACCACCTCTTTTCCTTCGGTCTCAATCCGCTCGCGTGCCAGCAGTTGCACCACACCGTGCGGGGTGCATGGAAGAAACCGAGGGCGATCCTGACTGATTCGCCCCACGTTTTCTGCAGCGAATGCATCGACATCCTTGCGGGGATCAATTGCATCCAACACCGCTCGCGAATCGATCCCATCTGGGACGGGCAATTGAACTAGGATTCCATGGATCGACGGGTCCTGATTCCACTGGCTGAGCAGCTCTAAAAGCTGACTCGTCGTTGTGCTCTCCGGGAGACGTTTCAGCACACTGACGATTCCGGTCGATTCGCAGGCCTTTTCCTTATTGCGGACATAGACTTGGCTGGCCGGGTCGTCGCCCACCAGAGCCACCGCCAAGCAGGGCCTTTTTCCACTCACCGCCACCTGCCGTTCGACCTCCTGTCGAATCTCCTCGCGAATCGCCTGGGCAATCTTCTTTCCGTCCAGAATGCGAATGTCCAAAAGTCGTTTTCCTTATGCTGCGATCGAATCCGATGTCAGTATCCCAAGAGAGGCACTATTCGCTTTCCCAAGTGCGATAGTGGCGCCGCATGGGCGCCGCTATAGTGAGTATAAACCAACTAGGTTGATCGATCATCTGCCGACGGGGACCGCAACTGGAACGGGTTGGCGAAGTGAGCCTGTCCATGGCTTAAGACAAGGGAGTGGAGATTCATGTCCGACGAAAACAAGCTGAGCGCGGTGGAAGCCATCAAGGAAGCCAGTCGATTTCTCCGTGGCACCATTGCGGAAGACCTGCAGAACGATGCCGCATCGTTCGCGAAGGACAATGCCCAATTGCTGAAGTTTCACGGCACCTACCAGCAGGATGACCGCGAGCAGCGGGTAGCGCGAGATGGGGTCAAAAGCGAAAAAGCTTATAGTTTCATGGTGCGGACCCGGATCCCTGGAGGGGATTTGACCGCCGAACAGTTCCTAGCGCACCTCGATCTCTGCGATGAAATTGGCAACACCACCCTCAAGGTAACGACGCGTCAGGCCATTCAGTTGCACGGGATCCTGAAGGGGGATCTCTGGAAGGCGATCCATCGGATCAACGAGGTGGAATTGAGCACGCTAGCGGCCTGCGGTGACGTCAATCGCAACGTGATGTGCTGCCCGGCTCCTTACGCCAACCAGGTCCACCGCGAGATCCAGAAGGTGGCTCACGAAATCGCCATGCACTTGGCCCCACGCTCCAAGGCCTACCATGAACTTTGGGTCACCGATCCTCAGACTCAGGAAGCTTCGCTGGTGGGAGGTAGTGATGAAGAGTATGAGCCGATTTATGGGAAGACCTACCTGCCTAGAAAATTCAAAATCGGCGTTGGGTTGGCGGACGACAATTGCGTCGACATCTACACACAGGACCTCGGCTTCATGGCCATCGTCCGCGACCAGAAGATCATCGGATACAACGTCACGGTCGGCGGCGGGATGGGAATGACCCCAAGTGCCACCAAGACCTTTCCGGCACTCGCCAAACGGATGGCCTTCTGCACCCGGGAGCAGGTGCTGGAGGTGGCCGAAGCGGTGGTGAAAGTCCAGCGGGATCACGGCAATCGTTCGGATCGGAAAGTCGCTCGTCTAAAGTACGTCATCGCGGACAAGGGAGTCGAGTGGTTCCGTGAGCGGGTCGAAGCGTACTGCGGCTACCAACTGGCGGATTGCCATCCGGACGATGTCACTGGCCACAACGATCACCTCGGCTGGGAACCTCAGGGGGATGGACTGTGGTTCTATGGGCTCAATATCGAAAATGGAAGAGTCTTTGATGGCCCGACTAGGCAGTGGAAGTCAGCCATCCGCGAGATCTGCCACCAGTTGCACCCTAGACTGAAACTGACGGCTCACCAAAGCATCCTCTTCACCCACCTTCGCGAGGACCAGAAATCGACTCTTGAGTCGATCCTGCGAAAGCATGGGATCCCTCTTTCCGAAGAGATTTCAACCGTTCGGCGCTGGTCGATCGCCTGCGTCGCGCTGCCAACCTGCGGACTGGCCATTACGGAGAGCGAACGGGTGCTTCCGGAAGTGATCGACCAACTGGAACCGATTCTCGAATCGCTGGGGCTGGAAGACGACGCATTCACCATTCGACTGACCGGCTGTCCAAACGGCTGCGCCCGCCCCTTCGACGCCGAAGTCGGATTGGTGGGAAGAGCCAAAGGGAAGTACACGCTCTATCTCGGCGGATCGCGTCTGGGCAACCGACTTGGATTCATCCACCGCGACATGGTTCCTCTGGAAGATATCTCCAAAGTCCTCCATCCACTGCTCTCCAAGTTCTCCCAGTTGCGACAGCCTGGCGAGGGATTCGGAGATTTCTGCACGCGCGTCGGCAATCCGTCTCTGGTGGAGTGGAACGAGCCGCCAGCGGTCACTTGATCTAGGCGGTCCGGTCTTTAGCCAACTCATTTTCAGAAGCCGTCTGCATCGGCTTCCATGGCCAAAACGTGGCGATCGCCAAGGCGAGGGCCACACCTCCGAAAACATCGGAAGGATAGTGCGCACCAGCAACCACCCGCTGCAGGCAGGCGAGCGCTGCCCAGAGGGCAAAGAGCAGACTTCCCTTCGGATAGACGGCAGACATGCCAACCGCTAGCGCCGCAACCGTGGCCGAGTGCCCTGATGGGAAACTTCGAAGCCGCGCCTTCCAGCCTCCCTCGGGAAGCGTGACACCCCAACCTGCTTGAGAAAC
>JBJSWM010000265.1:0-1265 GCA_046085865.1 Pirellulaceae bacterium | reverse complement strand
CGTCGCCGGTGTGCTCACCGGCAACACCGATCGCTCCATCATCAATCACCTACTGGGCGGCGACCTGAAATTGGTTTGGGACGAATCATCCAATCACGTCTTCATGACCGGCCCGGCGCGTGAGATTTTCGAAGGCAATTGGCCGACCTGATGAAACTAGCACGTCGCTGGACGTCTGGCCTGAAACGGCTCAGGAACAAAACCTTCAACCGTACTTTATGGCGTTTCTCTGGGATGACGCTAGCCAAGGGGCTCGTCTCTTGGATGGATACGTTGCAATTCCAGTCCTTGTACGTCGATCCGACGACCGACCCAGGTCTTCCGATTTTCCAGGGCCCCTGCATCTTTCTCTTTTGGCATGAGTATCTGGCCTTTCCTTTTGCATTGCGGGGCCACTGCGGCATCGCCATGCTGGTCAGTCGCCATGCGGATGCCGAGTGGCTTTCTCAGGCAGCCCATTTTCGAGGCTTTCAGACGATTCGCGGCTCCAGTTCGCGAGGCGGCACGGAGGTGCTTCGCCAATTGCTCAACGAAGGTCGCGGCCTCAATCTTGCGGTGACCCCCGACGGTCCCAGAGGCCCCCGGCGGAAACTTGCGGTGGGGGCCGTCTACCTGGCGATGAAGATGCAGGTACCGATTGTGCTGGTGGGATTCGGGTACGATCGTCCCTGGCGGGTCCAGCGCGCATGGGATCAGTTCGCGATACCGCGCCCAGGCAGTCGAGCCCGAGCGGTCTTCAGCGACCGAATCCATTTGCCCGAGCAACTGGATCGAAACGAACTGGAGGGTTGGAGAGCGAGCTTGGAGTCGCAGTTGCTGGAATTGACGACGAAGGCAGAGCATTGGGCGACCAGTGGAGCCTCCATGCCGGGTGCTTCGCCGCTGTATCGCGCCCCCTGGAAAGGAGCTCAAGGGAGTCTCCCCAAGCGAAGATCGGAGTGAATCGGCAAGTGATTCCTACGCCACGACAAAGAGGCGTCGATAGCCGATTGGTTCGTTCGGTCTAAAATCGAACGGTTTTTACTGCGGTCCATCCGGCAATTCCGTGGGTCGAATCGGTCCGTCTTACCGGAGAAGGCGAGATGGACTCGTAGAGCCAAGGGCTACGGATGCAAGGCGAGCGATGGATCTCACTCTCCCTTTGGGATGGAAGGCGTGCGATGGATCTCACCCTCCCCTTGGGAGGGTCGCGAGGAACGAGCGGGGAGGGTCTTTCCCTTCGGCTTGGTTCCTCGGGAAATGTCGTCGGCCACCGCATTTGATTT
>JBJSWM010000264.1:0-2618 GCA_046085865.1 Pirellulaceae bacterium | reverse complement strand
GTTGCACGAGCACGAGCACGAGCACGAGCACGAGCACGAGCACGAGTACGAGCACGAGTACGAGCACGAGTACGAGCAGGAGCACGAGCAGGAGCACGAGTAAGGGCAGGAGTACGAAAGAAGTCGGTCGCTCTATCCAGTCTAGCGCCAATCAATACTCGTGCGACTCGCTGCTGGCGGGTTCGGGGGCTGGGGGTTGGGAGGTAGCGACCTGGCGGATCTTTCTTTCGGTCACTTCCTGCGTCAGCATGGCGATCACTTCGTTGAGCGGCTTGCTGCCGAGGTCCCCTTCCAGTCGGTCGCGGAGGGCTACCGAATCGCTTTCGGCTTCCTTGGGTCCCACCACCATCATGTAGGGGATGAGGTCCAGTTGGGCGTCGCGGATCTTGGCCTGGACCTTTGCGCCCCGCATGTCGCTAGAGACGCGGAAGCCGGCGGCCGAAAGTCGCTTTTCCACCTCCAGTGCGTAGTCGTTGGTTTTTTCGCTGAGCGGCATGATGCGGATCTGTTCGGGGGCCAGCCATAGCGGGAAGGCACCAGCAAAATGTTCGATCAACATGCCGACGAAGCGTTCCATCGACCCGAAAGGAGCTCGGTGAATCATCACCGGCCGATGCGCCGCATTATCCGACCCGATGTATTCCAGCTGAAAACGTTCGGGGAGGTTGTAATCGAGTTGGACTGTTCCCAGTTGCCATTGGCGGCCGATGCAGTCGCGCACCATGAAGTCGGCTTTCGGACCGTAGAACGCGGCTTCCCCCTCGGCTGCTTCAAACGGCAATCCCGATTCGACCAGCACCTTGCGCAATGCCGCTTCGGCCATCTGCCAGTTTTCTTCGCTTCCGACATACTTGTCGCTACCCGGGTCGCGGAGCGAAAGCTGGACTCGGTAATCGTTCAGCCCGACGCTGGCCAGGACGAAACGGGTTAGTTCGATCGTAGCGCGAAACTCCTCTTCAACCTGGTCGGCGGTGCAGAAGATATGCGCATCATCCTGGGTCAATCCGCGGACGCGGAGCATGCCGTTCAGTTCGCCGGTCTGTTCAAAGCGATAAACCGTACCGAACTCGAAAAGCCGTAGCGGCAATTGCTTGTAGGAGCGAGGCTGGGAGCGGAAGATCTGCGCGTGATGGGGGCAGTTCATCGGCTTGACGAGGTACCGTTCCTGCTGTTTCTGCCACGCATTGAGGAAGGCAGCTCGTTCCTCCTTCGATCCATCCCAGGGGTATCCTTCCAAGGCGCAGCCTAGGACCAACGCTGCTTCATGCAGCTTCTTTTCGTCTGTGGTGGGTAACCCTTCTTCCGACTGAAGTCGTCGGATCCAGGCATCGACCAGGGCGCCAGCGTCAGCGACAAACAGCGGTGGGAATTGGCTGTCGCGGTAGTAGGGAAAATGCCCGCTTGTCTCATAGAGTTCCACCCGTCCCATGTGTGGGCTGTAGACCGGTTGGTAGCCGCGCTTCAGCATCTCGGCTCGCAAAAAATCCTCCAGCAGGCCGCGGACTCTAGCTCCTTTCGGCAGCCACAGGCAGAATCCCTGGCCGACTTCGGGGGCGATATGAAAGAGCCCTAGTTTCTTGCCGAGGACTCGATGGTCGCGACGTTTCGCTTCTTCGACTTGGTCCAGATGGGCCTGGAGATCCTTGGGGCTGAAGAAGGCCGTCCCGTAGACACGCTGTAGCTGACGCCCCTTGGCATCCCCTTTCCAGTAGGCTCCCGCCACCGAAAGCACTTTGAAGGCTTTGATCTTCCCAGCGTCTGGAACGTGGGGGCCGCGGCACAGATCGACGAACTCCCCTTGCCGATAGAAACCCAGCTTCTGGTGCTCCGCCAAACCTGTCTCGATATGCTCGACCTTCAGCGACTGACTGAGGTCTTGGCAAAGCTGGACCGCTTCGCCGCGTCCTAGCGTGAAGTACTCAAAGGGTTCCCCCTTGGCGACGATGTCGGCCATCTCCTTTTCGATCGCAGCGAAGTCGTCTTCGTTCAGTTTGCGAGGGAGATCGAAGTCGTAGTAATAGCCACCCTGAGTGGTCGGGCCGAAGGCCAGCGAGACACCGGGGAAAAGCCGCATGATCGCTCGTGCCATCACGTGCGCGCAGGAGTGGCGGAGGACATCCAGCGATTCGGGGTCCTTCTCCGTCAGCAGGCGCAAGGGGACGGGCCGTTGGTCGGTGTAGGAAGCGATGGGGCGTTTGGGATCGATCACTAGGTCCCCGACTTTGGCAGCGACGACGGCCTTGGCTAGGCGACTGCCGATCGTTTCAGCCACTTCAAGAGCGGTGACCGAATCAGGGTGTTGGACCAATGTGCCATCGGGGAGTTGGATGTCGATCATGCGTAGCTTCCTGCGCGGATGGGCCGAGCGATCCCGAGTCGGCCGCAACGGATGGCCGAAAGTCCCGGCCCAACTGCAGGGCCCCCTGCAGTTGGATCGACTTAGGATGGCAATCCTCGCGATTTCTGGCAAGACGAATCAGATGCCGTCCTGTTTTTCACCCAGATCCACCGCCGGTGGCTCATGGCGTCTGGGGGCCCCAGATCTCCCATTCGGTCAGTCCCGTTTTGGATTCCCCGCGATGCTGAAAGGTGGCGCGGACTTTGGAGAGGGTGACTGG
>JBJSWM010000263.1:0-4654 GCA_046085865.1 Pirellulaceae bacterium | reverse complement strand
ACCGCGACAAAGAGCCACGGAGAGTGAATGGACCGATGGATTTCTAAAGAATGTCGGTGTCATTGTGACGCCATGAGATGAAGGGGCCAGGTGCGCGGCTGACGCTGTCTCTTTATGGTCCATCCGGAAATTCTGTGGGGCGTTTCCGTCCGGCCAACCGGAGTAGGTGGGATGGAATCAGGGGGGAAAGGGCTACGGATTCAAGGCTTGCGATGGATCTCAACCTTCCCTTCAGAGGGTGACTGGGTGCTGTGCTACGGGAGTTTCTTGAGTCGAGGTAGTGAAGGGATCGCAACCCACGATCCAGCCAGATCGAACAAGAAACTGGTCTGGTCTAGGCAAAAGTACCAGAATTCGAATTCATGCTTTGATTTCGACCTTGCCAAGCGATCGCTAACACCTCAGTGATTGGTAAGATGTGGCGATCGGGGTAAATGGGGGCTTAGATTTTTGCTAGAGCCTCCGGAGCAACACCCAGGGGCTGAAGGTTGCGACTGGAGGACGACGCATTTCCGTGAGCAACTGTCGTACTTGCGAAAATCGCTCGCGAGTGGCTGTCCCAGGTCGGCCGATACACTTTCCAGGGGAGCAACGGCAGCGACGCGGGCTAGGTCCACGGTCGGCTTGCGTACCAGCGGGATCACCATGGTGTGTCCGAGAGATGGAAACTTGCCCACCCGAAAAATTAGAGAGCCTTCGACCTCAGGTCTTGTTACCCCATAGTGGGAGTTTCAGTAGAACCATGAGCAGCCAGACCGAATACGAGCCCATTTCACTGCGTGAAGCCCAGAATCTGGTTAGGGACCTGACCAAGCCCAATCCCACCGTTTACTGGGCCGACTTCCTGATTTCGATTTTGACGGGGCACGCTCTTTTTCATCTGGTTCTCTATGCAGACCGTTGGATGGACAGTGCCCAGTGGTGGTTCTGGCCGGTTCGGGTCGCTCTTTTCTTTGCGACGGCGCTCCTATACTACAGATCGGTGATGTTCACGCACGAATTGGTGCACCTGCCGCGAGGCGAATTCCGAGGGTTTCGGATCGCTTGGAATCTGCTTTGCGGCATCCCTTTCCTGATTCCTTCGTACATGTACTATCCCCATGTCGACCACCACCGTCGCAAAAGCTATGGGACAGACGAAGATGGAGAGTATCTGAACCTATCGCATCGATCCCCTTGGTTGATCGTCGGTTACCTTCTATCGGTTTTGGTGGTGCCGCTGCTTGGCTTCTTCCGTTTCGCGGTTATCACCCCGCTGTGGTGGATTTTCCCGGCGATGCGGGGTTGGACCTGGCATCATGCATCAACCATGGTGATGGACCCGACCTACTTCAGGCCCGATGCAGGTGAGCGAGTCCATCGGATTCGTCTGTTGCAGGAAGTCGGATGTTTTGTCTTTTGCATGTTCCTCGCCTTGCGGGGGCCACTGATTCAGGGAGTTGCCTTTGATCCTCTTTGGGTCCAGGCGTACCTCATGGGAGTGACGATCCTGACGTTGAACAACGTCCGCACACTGGGGGCTCATCGCTGGACCGGCGATGGCGAGCCGTTATCGTTTGAGGAGCAGCTCTTAGATTCGGTCAATTACCCGGAGCGACCTTGGATCACCGAACTCTGGGGGCCTGTGGGGACGCGGTATCATGCGATCCACCATTTGCTGCCCAGCCTGCCCTACCACAATTTGGGGCCGGCTCATCGACGACTGATGGAGGGATTGCCGGCAAACAGCATCTATCGATTGACCAATCGCACTTCATTGCTTGGGGAGATTGCGACCCTTTGGAGACGCTCGGCCAATCGCCACAGAAAATCGATTGACCACCGCAACGGCTCTGGCAAAGATCAGTTGTCGGCGGCTTAAAGCTTCTGCCCCGGTCGACACGCAGGCTGGAATATCAGAAAGCGGATGGCCGAGTAACCGAACGAGCGATTCGTAGATGACAGCATGGCAACTTCGTTCCCGGGTTCTTTCCTGGTCTCCCATGCCGCGCATCATGGGGATTGTGAACACCACCCCGGATAGTTTTTCCGATGGAGGGCGATGCATCCTTCCCGGTGATGCCCTCGACCATGCCCTACGTCTTGAGGATGCAGGTGCCGATATCTTGGATATTGGAGGCGAGAGCACGCGTCCGTACAGTGAACCGGTTCCCGGCGATGAAGAACTTCGCCGCGTCATGCCGGTCATCGAGAAGTTACGCACCAAGACGCGACTGCCTATTTCGATCGATACCTCGAAGGCAAGGGTTGCTAAAGCCGCGATCGAAGCAGGGGCAGAGATCATCAACGATGTGACGGGGCTGACTGGGGATAGCCAGATGCTGGAACTGGCTGTGAACTCCCGAGTCGGCGTGTGTGCGATGCACATGCAGGGCACCCCTCAGACGATGCAAGATGCACCGACGTATCAAGATGTCGTCGATGACATCCTGCACTACCTGGCGGACCGCAGCCGCATCATGATCGATGCCGGGATCGCCCATTCTTCGATCGTGCTCGATCCCGGCATCGGATTCGGGAAGACGCACGAGCACAATCTTCGGCTGCTCCGTGAGGTCCGTCGCTTTCATGCTCTCGGCTTTCCAATCCTCGTTGGGCACTCGCGGAAGGGGTTTATCGCCAAGACTTTGGGAAACAAGGAAATCGATCGCGATCCTGGAACTCTTGGAGTCAGCATGGCCTTGGCCTTAGCAGGGATTCAGGTGGTGCGAGTCCATCAGGTTGCCATCCACCGCCAGGCGTTTCAACTGTTCGAAGCCAGTGGTGGACTGGAACGGTTCGACCTGCCGAAAGCCACAGTCTGAGCGAACAGGTCGCAACCGATTGCCGTTCAGTGGGGACCGGTCGATTGGGCTGATGTCCCCCCAAGGGATCTCCCGGACCCTGGTATTGAAAGGTGGAGCCACGAGGGCAACATCAGGTTGGTCCAGCCATTGCCATGAGGCATCCCTTTCTACTTTTCTCCACCCTGCGTTGCCCGACGACGTACTGCCGACCATCCTCGGCCTATCGACGTTTTGGGAGTTTCGTTACAAGATAGAGTTGGGGAAACTGTCCTTCCAACGTTGCCTGTGAGTCATCGACGCATGTCAGATCCAGCCGATTCCAACTCAGTCCAGTTGCAGCATTTCTGCCAAACGATCGCCCGCCAAGCGAAAGACGCTTCCCGAAAGTTGGCTCACGCCGACTCTCTCGCGAAGGACCAGTGGCTGAGAGCCTGCGCCGCAACCTTCGAGTTGCGTATCGATCAAATTCTGCAGGCCAACCAGGAGGACTACCAGTCCGCACAGTCCGCTGGCTTATCTGCCGCCAATCTAGATCGACTTCAACTGAATCGACAGCGCGTGATGGGAATCGCAGGTGCTCTGCGCGCCATCGCCGACCTACCCGATCCGGTTGGCGAAATCATCGAAGGGTATCGTCGACCATCGGGGATCGAAGTCCGGAAAGTGCGAGTGCCGATCGGTGTCATCTTTTTCATCTACGAAGCTCGCCCGAACGTCACTTCCGACGCTGCCGCCATCTGCGTCAAAAGCGGTAATGCGGTCATCCTTCGGTGTGGTAAAGAAGCGATTCGAACTAGCACCCTGATGGCTGGGCTGATGGTGGAGCAACTGGAGGCAACTGGCTTACCCAGGCATGCGATTCAAATGATCGAAACAACCGATAGGATGGTGATCGATGCGCTGCTTGCGCGACCTCAAGAGATTGATCTGGCGATCCCGCGCGGTGGTGAAGGACTGATCCGAAAGGTATGCGACTTAGCAAAAATGCCCGTACTTAAGCACTTCGACGGGAATTGCCATGTCTACGTCGATGCCTCCGCCAACCTCAAGATGGCAGTCGATTTGATCGTCAATTCCAAGTGCCAGAGAATGGGCGTCTGCAATGCCTGCGAATCCCTGGTGCTCCATCGTTGCATCGCTCCAGATTTTCTTCCGATGCTGTCCGGCGCGCTGGAGCCGTTTGCGATTGAGATACGCGGCGACGAGCAAGTCTGCAGCATTCTCCCCAAGGCGATCCGCGCCTCCGAGGACGACTGGTATCGGGAGTATCTGGGACCCTGCATCAGTATCCGCACGGTGGCTTCGATCGAAGAAGCGATCGCTCATATCAATCAGTACGGATCGCACCACACCGATGCGATCGTTACTTCTTGCCTTGCGGCCTCTCGAAAGTTCTCTCAGGAAGTCGATTCTGCCGCTGTCATGATCAACGCAAGCACTCGTTTTAACGATGGTGGGGAACTTGGATTGGGAGCCGAAATTGGAATCAGCACCGACAAGTTCCATGCTCGCGGTCCGTGTGGACTAAAGGAATTGACAACCACCAAGTTCATCGTCACCGGCGAGGGACACATCCGACAGTAAGTGGGCCCATCCGATCATTCCGTGGGTCACTGGGTCGAGTTCTATGCACTGTCGCATGGTGCCATGGCGGAATGAAGCCCAATTTTGGCGGTAAGGCGTAAGTCGTCTGGTTCTCTTTTGCTCCGTCGACACACACCGGGGCTTTGCGCTTGGGGGCTGCGATTTGGAAGATGACCATACCTTTTCACCCTCCCTCAGAGAGGGTCGCCCAGGAGGAACGACCAAGCAGTGAGGGGAACAGAGTTGGTCCGTTGTGGCTAATCGTCCGCGTTGGATTGAGCTGA
>JBJSWM010000262.1:0-1305 GCA_046085865.1 Pirellulaceae bacterium | reverse complement strand
GGCCAAACCCAAATCAGCGATGCCGAAAAGGGGCTGCGATGCTGGAGTTTGCGCTGACCCTACAGATTTATATGGTCATGATTTTCGCTTTGATTTTCGGAGGAATCCGGATCTTCCAAAATGAGCACTATACAACCATGGCCAAGTTCTTGGCTCGACGAGCCATCGTACGCGGCAAAGACTCCGACAAACTTTCGCCATGGGGGCCTTCATTGACTCAAGGGTACCTTGGCGATGGCTCCGAAATCGGGAATTTGATGGCGCTGAAATTCAATGGTGGAGATCCGACATCGATATTCTATCGTCTGGAATGGCCCGACAATGGAAACGATGCAAGCCGGGGTGACAGGGTTAGAGTGTCCATATCATCGATCCCCTGGAGCACCTCCACCGTTCCTGTGGCCTCCCCAGAGGAAAGCGGTTCGTGGACAATCTCCGCAAGTGTAACTTATAAAATCGTACATTAATTCAACAACCTCCGGCGTCCTGGGAAATGACTCACACTGATTGCAAACGCCTCGCCAAGAACAGGAGGAATCGCCGCCGCAGAGGTGCCTACCTAGTGCTTTTCGCACTGAGCATGACCGTGTTTCTGGGTATATTGGCATTAGTCTACGACCTAGCGTTGCTAAATTATTACTCCAAAGATTGCCAAAACATTGCTGACGCCGCGGCAACTGCCGGTGCAAGGGAATTGGCAAAGGGCAATTCTAACAACATCGCTGTCAATAAATCGATCGAGTACCTTACAATCCTTAACCAAACCGATTCAACAGCCTCAGATGTTCGGTTGCCTCCAAGCTCTGGACCGTATATCGGTAAAGACGGCTACATTGAAGTCACAGCCAGAAAAAGCGTAAAAACTTGGTTTGTAAGAGCAGCCCTTCTGGGACCATCATCCCTGGTCGTGACTGCTCGAAGCGTTGCCGGTGCTGATTTGCCACCCGCTCAAGACACCATTATCTCGCTTAACACCGCAGCCAGGCCTGGCATTGCTGTTGCGAGTACCTCCTTCCTTCGTGTCGAGGGTAGCATCATGGCTAACTCCAACGGTGGCGGTAAGGACGAGAAGGGAGATCCAATCAACAACGGTAGCACAGGTTATGCGGTTACCGTCGGAACATCGATATCCACCCCGCGCGGCATATTTGCAAAGCAGGTGAATTCCGTTGGAGGCGTTGACTATCCACAGCAAATCCAACGCTTTGATCCTTCAGACGCGTTGCCTCTTAAAACCAGAGTCTCAAGTCGGCAAGATCCGTTCTCAAACCTTCCGACCCCAGTGCAAAGCAACGGAGTTGATTC
>JBJSWM010000261.1:0-15189 GCA_046085865.1 Pirellulaceae bacterium | reverse complement strand
CCAAGTTTCAGGCTGAGATCGGGACGTGGGATGCGGAACGAATGATCGTGCCGGGGATCAACATCCATGTAGGTAGTCGGTGGCATATGGCACGCGACGCAACTGGCTCCCGAACTTCCAACGGGGTGGAAATGATGAGCGACGGAGTCGTATTTGGCGGCGGGATGTTGATGGCAGGAGGTGCAGACCTCGTTGCCCGAGTGCTTCAGTCGGGCGGTGTGCGGATCATGGCAATCGGTGCAGCGAATCCCTTTGTGAAACATCTTGCTCTGAAGGAACGATCCATGGATATAGACCTCATCCTGCACTTGACCATCAGCAAAGTAGGTCCCTTCCGTCAGGAACGCTTCCAGGAAATAGTCGTCGTAGAGATCACCCGCCTTGAAGCCTTCCGCGATCATTTCGCGCCGAGCATGGCAAGGTGCGCATGCTTGGATCTGGTCGAGCGATGATTGTTTGAGCGGTGCCAAGCCCCAGCCGAACTGTCGGTCTTTTCTTGGCCACCAATGGTCGACCAGTTGCAGGTGGCGGCTTGCGGGACCATGGCAAGATTCGCAGCTGACATCGATCTCGGAATACTGCGTCAAATAGCTTGCCGTCGCCACATCAAAACCTTTGGTGAGATTCGTGCTGTGGCATTCGGCACACATGACGTTCCATCGCTGTGCTACCCCGGTCCAGTGAAGGGGATCTTCCGGATCGATCCGATCGTGAACGTCGGGGGGATCCAAGTGGAACCATTTGGACCGATGCGTATCCCAGCTCCATCGAAGCACCTGCACCTGGCCAGCTCCTGGCCGCTGGTCGCCGGTCGATGAGGTGGCCGCCGGCAGCGTCTCCACCATGTACTGCTGGAGCGGTTCGACACCGAATACGTAGCGAACCTCGAAGACTTCTTGTTTGCCGTCTGGTCCTTCCGTCTCGACAAGGAAGCGATCCCCCTCCCGGAACATCCTCGCGGCGATCCCTTGATGCTCCAAATGGACGTCGTTGAAATCGGCCAGAACCGTTTCTTTGGTCGCCAAGTCCATCGCTCGATCGTGGTGCGACCCTTCGAATCCCTTCATCTGCTCCTGATGGCACGTGGCGCACGACTGCCGACCGACGTAACGAGGGGCTTCCGCCAGCTTTGTGCGGTCGATGCCAACGCCACTCAACCACCAGCCCAAGACGGCAAAAATCCCAAGCCCCAGCAGCGCAACGATGGCTGCGATCGTTCGCCACCGGCGGCGGGAAGGAGAAGGTTCAGTCCGAGTGTTTTTGTTGTCGGGCACCTGGATCGATTCCTGGTGGAGGCATGGAACAAAATCGCCAATCCTTGCGATCGGCGATTGTTCCGTAATGGTGTCCCGAAGCTGTCCTGTCCGCAAGGGACCTTGGTGAGCCGATTTTCCGGGGGCAATTTGGCCCGCAGCATGCGATGCATTCTCTGCTGATGGTCTCCAAGCGAAAATCCTTGAATTCAAAAAAGGGGACGATCCGGCCATGCTGCTGGACTGTGAATCGATATTCAGCCACATCGAAAAAATGCGGCGGTGCTGCGATGGCGGTATCCCCCTCCCGGTATGGCGCAATCCATGCGGTGACCTTCCACGGGCGATGGCAACCGGATTGGGTGAAGGGACTGACAGCCACAATCATTTCCGATGGATCCAACAAGGCCGGCGTTTCGGATCCCAGAGGCCGTTGGTCTTTCCCAGGAGTGGTGCAATCCTAGAGACCTACTCACCTAAAAAGTCGCGTAAACTGACTTGGCGGCGTCACCGGACACGCGGGACAATTTTTCGACTGCAGGCCGAGAGAATGTCGGGCGCGGGTGAAGCAAGAACTGCGATGGTCGATTGGATTATGGCGCATCGGGATCGAAAGTGCGGCGTTACCTTGGTCGCGGCACTCTCTTTGACTCGCCATGCCAAGCAACGCAGTTCGATTCCGTCGCCGTCTTGATGAAGGAGGATGACCGATGGGTTGGGTGATCGATTGCTGGAGGATACGATTTTTTCTTTGCCTCGTAATCTGCTGTTGCAGCAGAACGGCGAGTGCCGAGAAGCCCAACGTGGTGATCCTCCTGGCAGATGATCTGGGCTATGGCGATATGCAGGCCAATCTTCCCGATCGCAGCAAGATCCCAACGCCCCACATGAATCGACTGGCTGCCGAAGGGATGCGATTCACCGATGGTCATTCCAGCAGCGCCTGCTGCTCACCATCCCGATACACCTTACTGACTGGACGCTACCACTGGCGAACACGTCTTCAGTCGGGCATTGTCGGGGTCTGGGAGCGCCCTCTGATTCCGGCAGATCGTTGGACCATTGCATCACTAGCGCGTCATCATGGGTACGCCACGGCGGCGATCGGAAAATGGCATCTGGGACACGATTGGCCGATTCCGGAGGCGCAGAGGAAGTTCTTTCAGGGATTCGGCGGGAAGCCTGGCGGCGGTGGAAGGGTCTCTGTCGAGGTGACCGACGAGCATCGCCAAGTCTGGAGTGAGGTTTTTTCCCAATCGATTCCAGGGGGACCGACAGCCTGTGGATTCGACCATTACTTCGGTACCGATGTACCGAATTGGCCTCCTTACTGTTTCCTGGAAGATGATCGGGCTGTCGGGATTCCCAGTGTTCTTCTGCCAGAGTCGATGCTGGCGAAAAACCAAGCCAGTCTGCAGGGGCCAGCACTTCCCCAGTGGCAATTGAACGAAGTACTGCCAACTCTTGTGGCCCGCGCCAAGCAGTTTATTCACCAGCAAGCCGCCGCCAGCCGTCCCTTTCTTCTCTATCTACCGCTGACTTCTCCCCATACTCCGCTGGCGGTCAATGAACGATGGCGAGGAAAGAGTGGCTTGGGGAGCGACTATGCCGATCTGGTGATGGAGACCGACGCTGCTATCGGTGCGGTACTAGATGCATTGAAGGAGGCGTCGGTCGATCAGAACACTCTGGTGCTTTTGACCTCGGATAATGGATGCGCATCCTACATCGGAGTTCAGGACTTGGAGTCGCAGGGACATTTTCCCAGTGGTCCACTGCGCGGCTACAAGTCGCAGGTCTATGAAGGGGGGCATCGCGTCCCTTTTGTTGTGAAGTGGCCTGCCGTCGTGGAGGCGGGTACCGTCTGCCACCCGTTGGTCCATCAAGCCGACCTGATGGCGACGCTGGCAGATATCCTGGATCAGCCGTTGCCGGAGGATGCTGGTGAAGACAGCTTCAGCTTCCTGCCATTGCTCAAAGGGAGCCAAGAACCGGTGCGGGAACACGCGGTCAGCACCGGATGCGACGGCCTGCCCAGTTTTCGCTTGGGCCCCTGGAAGTACATCGCCAAATCCCCTCCGGAGCTCTATCAGCTGGAGGAGGACCTGAGCGAAAAAAACAACCTCGCCCAAATGGACGCAGGCCGAGTAAGGGAACTTCAGGAGGTCTTCGAGTCGATCATTCGCAAGGGCCGCAGCAATCCAGGAACGCCTCAGAAAAACGACCAGAAGGTGGTGCGTTATCCCAAAGCCCCCAAGCCCCCGGGAAACGGAAGCGATCCCCAAGGTCGGAAGCCGTAAGGGGAGGCTTTAGACTGGACCGGCAAGTGCCCCGGATCGCAGCAGCCCGCCGCTGGGAGTTGCGGTAATCGAACCCCTGGCAGCAGGGATCGACCGGTTGCATCGGTTACGATAGAGGGGTTCACTTTCTCTTCCCGGGAGCCCCTGACATGGATTGCCTGATGTCGATGGTCTGCCTGCTCTGGGTACGACGCAGCTTACTTATCCTCGTGGGCTTGTCGTTGGCGGGTTGGATCGGTCTTCCCCTGATGGCTCAGTCTGGCCCCGGTGGCTCGCGGCTGGTTGGCTCCCCGGATCCGCCGCATCCATTTCGGCTGGAGGCTTGGTTGCCCGAGCTGACCTTCGATGACCCGATGCAGGTGCGCTGGCAAACCGACTTGCGGCGCTATTTGGTTTGCGAGCTGGGGGGCAAAATCTGGAGTTTCAATCCATCTGCCACGCCTCCAGTGAAGGAGTTGGTCGTCGATCTCAAGGAAGTGGTTCGGTCGTTTGATGCGACTGAAGTCCAAGGAGTCAAAGAGGTTTATTCTTTTGCATTCGACCCTGATTTCAGAAGCAATCGATATCTCTATGTTTGCATGATTCTTGCTGCTAAGGATGGAAAGCCGTTTGCTACGGGAAGTCGAATCTCCCGCTTCTCTGTCCAGACCGATCCGATTCCCAGGGTCGAGGCGAGCACCGAACTACCCATACTCCAGTGGCAGTCGGGGGGACACAATGGGTGTGATCTGGTTTTCGATGCCAGTGGCTGTCTGCTGGTCAGTACGGGAGATGCGACCGATCCTAGCCCGCCTGATGGATTGGCCACCGGGCAAGACATCTCAGATCTGCTGGGAAGCGTTCTTCGGTTGGATGTTCGAGCTGCGACGAACGATCAGCCCTACCGGGTTCCCCAGGACAATCCCTTCGTTGGTCACCCGGGTGCGCGGGGTGAGGTCTGGGCGTATGGGTTTCGCAATCCTTGGCGCATGGCGATCGATCCTTCGACTGGCCGCCTCTGGCTGGGAGACGTCGGCTGGGAGAAGTGGGAAATGGTGCAGGAGGTGGTGGCGGGTGGGAATTATGGATGGAGTGTTCGGGAGGGAGAGGAGCTGCTGCGGCCCCAGTTGCCCGTGGGACCTACACCGATTCTTCCGCCCCGAGCTGCGCTTCCCCATAGCGACGCAGCGTCGATCACTGGAGGTTTTGTCTACCGGGGCGATGCGATCCCAAGCCTCGAGGGGCAATATGTTTTCGGAGACTGGGTGACGGGACGCCTTTGGAGTCTGCCGATAGAGCCTGGAGGGAAGCATCGAGAAATCGCTCAGGCACCCATCAAGGTTGTCGCCATCGAACCTGGTCACCAGGGCGATGTGCTGGTGGTCCATCACGGCACTTCGACTCCTCTTTATCGAATGGTGGAGAACGATCAGTACGAATCCCAATTGGCTCGTTCCAAGGGCTTTCCGAAGTTACTGAGCCAAACTGGGCTCTTCGAAGATCTTCCAGCGCTGAAGCCGGAATCGTGGGTGGTCCCCTTCGAGATCAACCATCCGATGTGGCAGGATCATGCTCACTCGAACTACCACTTGGCACTGCCGGAGGGAGCTGCGGTGCTGGCCTACAGCCAGGCGGTGCCGCTGAAGCATCTGAACATGTTCGGCAGCCGACTTCATTTTCCCGTGGGAAGCGTTTTGGCCAAGACGATCGAGCGGGATGGCAGGCGTTTGGAGACGCAGTTGCTTCACTTCGATGAGGGGGGGTGGCGTGGTTACAGCTACGTCTGGAACGACCAGCAGGACGACGCCAACCTAGCACCTGCCGAGGGGTTGTCGGTCGCTACTTCCAGAGGAGCTTGGCGGGTCGCCAGTCGCAGCGAATGTCTCCAGTGCCACAATCCCTGGTCCGAGACGACTTTGGCTTTTCAGTCCAGGCAGCTACATCGTCCCATCGAAGCAGGGGCTTCGCAATGGGAGCGATTGTGTGCTGCGGGGGTGATTCGGTCGATCGATCCGCAGGGAAAGGATCTTCCGCCAGCGGCTAGCGCCGAGTCACCGTTGTCGTATTCCCATGAGGATTCGTTGGATCATCGCGCCCGATCGTACCTGCACGTCAATTGCGCGCATTGCCATCAGTTCGGAGGCGGCTCGGGACTGGCCCTTTCACTCCGTATCGTCGATCCACAGGAATCGCTCAAGGGGATCGATGTGTTGCCTGAGAAAGGTGGGTTCGGGATCGCAGAAGCCAAGATCCTGGCGCGAGGCCGTCCCGAACAAAGCACGCTGATCTATCGGATTGCCTCCAGCTCCGTCGGTCGCATGCCCCACCTAGGTTCTCGGGAAATCGATGGCCAAGCGGTGGTGCTTGTCTCGCAGTGGATCGCCAGGCTCGGACAAGATCCTGGAGACCCGCTGGAATCGCATGAGCTTGCGTCGCTGATGACCCATGCCAGAGCATTGGCTGGGGACTCCCAGCAGGATCCATCTTCTCGCCGCTTGTCGGCCCTGCGACTGGCGGTCGACCTGTGGGGATCACTGGGTAGCTCTGAGCGGCAGATCGACTCCGATGGCACAGGAACCTACAGCGACCCAGCGATACGAAGGCTGGCCGAGGATTCGGATCCGCTGATAGCGACTCTGTTTGAAGGCTTCCTACCGCCGCCGATGCGTGTTCCTAGGGTCAGCCAGGAAACGATCTGGGGCGATCTATCCAGCCTACCGGCAGCCCCGGAACGAGGCCGGTCCCTGTTCGCGGACCGCAGTCGGCTGCAATGCCTTCAGTGCCACCAGCTTGGGCAGGAGGGATTCGAACTAGGACCACGCCTCGATGGCGTCGGATCACGACTCACGGCCAGTCAAATTTTCGAAGCGTTGCATGATCCGAATCGGCAGATCGCGCCGTCCTATCAGACTCTCGCTCTCCTCCATGCCGATGGCTCAATCGTTCAGGGGTTGATTCGAGATCGCGATGGCGACCGGATCACGCTAGCGACGGCCAAGGGGACACTGGAGACATGGGACGCCAGTGAGCTCTCGGAAATCAGAGAACTGCCCCATTCCCTGATGCCCTCCGGATTGACCCTTCAAATGACTGGGCAGGAGGTGGCGGACTTGGTCGCCTACCTAGCGTCGCTGAAGTAGTTGGCACCTATTTTCACTGGCAAGCTGGATCGAGTCGATTTCGCGAGACCGGTGTTCAAGATCGTCCAGCGAGCTATCCCGCGCTGGATTTTATTGACATTCTAATTATCGTTAGAATGTTTTTTGGTGATCTGGCAGCGACGAGGGGTTTCGCGCCCGATTCAAACTGCGTGGCTGAGAGTTCACGGAAGAGCGACGGGTGGAATTGCCATGGCAGTCGACCTGGTGCGACGAGGCTGTGCCACGCGACCGACAGGGATCATCGGGCGGCGGGAGTTGACATCGATCTCGCGAAAAAACTCACCACCGCCGCTCCGTCGCATCCCATGGTTTTAGTGTTTCTTCGGTCTGAGATTCGTGCTCGTGCTCAGCGCAGCGGTGCTGGCTATCGTAATCGATTGCAGCATCATAGGCTGCGCCCCGCTCGGCCACACCATCGAACTTCATTGCCATTCGAGTCAGCATCGCCACGATCCGTTGCAGCATCGCTTTCATCGAAACATCATCCTGAACCTTGATGCCTTTGGTCGTCACCAACACATCCTGAATCGCGGCACACTCCAGTGCCGAACCCCGCGCAATGTCCAGAAAACGAGCACGATCTTTGAGGCTACGTTTACCGTTACCCCCGGCAATGTTCAGTGGAATCGACTGGGCAGCACGAAGCCATTGATCGCGAGCATGTCGATAAAGTCCTTCAAGTGGTTGTGCCGCCTCGAATGACCGAGCAACGTAATCGATCGATAAACGATACACATCGAGTCGCTCGTGGTCGAAGGATTGCGCTGTCATCTGGGCTGGTTCCGATTACGATTACGAGCACCGTCCGCTAAGGCGGACTGAGCACGAGCACGACGGGGCCAGACCGCCAGGGATCAGCGGGTGGCGGGAGTTGATATCGATCTCGCGAAAAAGCTCACCACCGTCGCTCCGTCGCATCCCATGGTTTTAGTGTTTCTTCGGTCTAAGATTCGTGCTCGTGCTCGTGCTCGTGCTCGTGCTCGTGCTCGTGCTCGTGCTCGTGCTCGTGCTCGTGCTCGTGCTCAGCGCAGCGGTGCTGGCTATCGTAATCGAACTCCAGGCATCCTGATCGAGTTGCCCTTGGCGGGTCACTGGATGGCATCTTTTGTGACGCTGGAGTCACAGGCTGCATAGGGGCTTGTGGCAACCTTCGATGGCGGGGCTGATTTGCAGACCAAGGGATCGACGGAATTTTCGGATGAAACAAAAAAAGGGACAGCCTAAGTGGGCTGTCCCTTTTTGGTTCTTTGCTGCCGAAGTGCGAGGGCCCGGCGGTCAGTCTTCGGAAGGAGGCTGGTACGACTGGCCTTCATCGTCGGTGGGAGCCGTAGCTCCCGGAGGGGCCGTGTTGAGCAACGGATAGTTGGTCTCCATCGCTTCGGCACCTCGCGTCAGGAGGTCTTCGAGAGCTTCCTTGCGGTAGGTAACTTCCGAATCCTGGAACGATCGGAAACCGGTTCCGGCTGGGATCAGGTGGCCGAGAATTACGTTTTCCTTGAGCCCCACCAATCGGTCGACCTTGCCCGCCAGAGCCGCTTCGGTGAGCACCTTGGTGGTCTCCTGGAAGGATGCTGCGGAGATGAAACTGTTGCTTTGCACCGAAGCCTTGGTGATCCCTAGTAGTTGAGGGCTTGCCGAAGCCGACTTGGGTTTCTTCCCCTTGGCGGCTTTGCCACCTAGTCCTTCGATCGCAGCATTGGCCTGTTCGATCGCTTCCTTCGGCTGCACGCTTGCAACAGGGAACTGGCTGTCACCTGCATCGGAAATCTTGAGGCACTTGGCCAATTCGTCGTTGTGCCTCTGGAATTCGAATCGATCCATCACGAGGCCTTCCAACAGGTTGGTGTCCCCGGACTTCTCGATCTTCACCTTGCGAAGCATGCGAGCGATGATCACTTCCACATGTTTGTCGTTGATATCGACGCGTTGGGAGCGATAGACTTGCTGGACTTCGTGAAGCAGGTACTGCTGAACAGCTTCTTCGCCACTGACGCGTAGGATGTCGTGGGGCACCAGCGGGCCGAAGACGAGTGCCTGTCCGGCCTTGACGGTATCGCCCGAGTGGACCATGAATCGTTTTCCGAGCGGAATCAGGTGCTCTCGCACTTCCCCGCTCTCGCTTCGTACTTCAATGGCTCGCTTGCCGCGACGACGTTCTTTGACAATCTCGACCACGCCATCGATTTCGGCGATGATTGCGGGGTCTTTTGGCTTGCGGGCTTCGAAGATTTCGGTGATGCGTGGCAGACCACCGGTGATGTCGCTGACGCCGGTCGCTTCCCGTGGCATTTCGGCAAGTTCTGCGCCAGCCGTCACTTTCTTCCCTTCGCCGATGGTGATCACCGCTCACTCTGGTAGATAGTAGACGTCGAGCGGTTTGCCCTCTTTGTCTTCGATGACGATCTGAGGGTGCTTGTCGCCGCGGTGATCCATAATCTTTCCGCGTACGTTGCCGCTTGGATCCTTTTCCAAACGCATCGTTTCCCCTTCGATCACATCTTCGTAGCGCACTTTGCCGCTGACTTCCGCCAGAATCGGAATCTTGTGCGGGTTCCATTCGCAGAGCACCTGACCGGGAGTGACTTCCTGGTTTTCCTGCACCAGCAGTCGGGCCCCGGTAGGAACTTCGAATTTCTCGATCTCACGACCTCGGGCATCGACGATGGAGATTTCGCCGTTGCGGGTCAGAACGATGTCGACCCCTTCTTCTGATCGCACCACTCGAAGACGGGTGAAGCGGACCAAACCGCCCTTCTTCGACTTGATATCACTTTCTTCGACGCTGGTACCGGCCGTCCCACCGATGTGGAAGGTGCGCATCGTGAGCTGGGTACCGGGTTCGCCGATACTCTGAGCGGCGATGATACCGACCGCCATGCCTTCTTCCACCAGAGCGCCTGTGCTCATGTCCATGCCATAGCAGAGCCGGCAGACGCCCAGCGGTGCATCGCAGGTCATGGGGGAGCGGACCTGGATTTTTTCGAGTCCCAGCTCTTCGATCTTCCGAGCGGAGGTTGGGGTGATCATCTCGTTTTCTTTAACGATCACTTCCTCGGTCACCAGATTGACAATGTTCTGGCGGCTGACACGTCCATTGATCGCATCGGCCAGTCGCACTTCCACCTTCTCGCCTCGATAGATGACCCCCTTGGTGATCCCACGGTTGGTCTTGCAATCGTGCAAGGTGACGACGACGTTCTGGGCGACGTCGGCTAGCTTGCGAGTCAGGTAACCGGAGTCGGCGGTCTTGAGGGCCGTGTCGGCCAGTCCCTTTCGGGCCCCGTGCGTCGAACTGAAGTACTCGAGCACCGAGAGACCTTCACGGAAATTGGCCTTGATCGGCGATTCGATAATTTCCCCGGTTGGCTTGGCCATCAGACCACGCATTCCGGCTAGCTGTCGAATCTGTTCGATCCCCCCTCGAGCACCGGAGGAGGCCATGAGGAACACTGGGTTGACATACCAAGTTCCACGGTGTTCGTCATGCTCCATCGCCTGGAGCATATCCTTGGTGATCAATTCGCGAGCATGGGTCCAGGTATCGAGCACCTGGTTGTAGCGTTCTTCGGGGGTGATGAGTCCCTTGTTGTAGTTCTTCTGGAAGTTCATCACCTTCTTTTCTGCGTCGGCCAAAATCTTGTGCTTGGAATCGGGCGTGACCAGATCGTCGGTCCCGAAGGACAGACCGCTGCGGGTCGATTCCCGGAAACCGAGTTGATTCATGTCGTCCAGCAGTTTGATCGTCGCGCGACGTCCCAGTTTCTGGTAACAGTCGCTGATGACGCGGGCCAAATCGCTTCCCTTGAGCGACAGGTTGTAGAAGTCCATCCCCTGAGGCAGGATCGAATTGAACAGGATGCGGCCGTAGGTGGTCTCGACGATCGCACCGGGCAGCGCCTTGCCATCATCGGTGCGCAGCTTCCGATTGGCCGGCAAACGCACTTTAATACGAGCGTGCAGATCGATCACCTTTTGGGCGAACGCAAAGTCGGCTTCATCGGTGCTGGAGAAAACCATCCCCTGCCCCTTGCGATCTGGCTTCTCCAGGGTGATGTAATTGCAACCCATCACCGTATCCTGAGATGGGCTCATGATCGGCTTGCCATTGGACGGGGCGAAGATGTTGTGAGTGCTCATCATCAGCGTGTGAGCCTCGACCTGCGCTTCGATCGACAGCGGAAGGTGGACGGCCATCTGGTCCCCGTCGAAGTCGGCGTTGAAGCCTCGGCACACCAGCGGGTGGAGGTGAATGGCGTTGCCTTCGACCAGAATCGGTTCGAATGCCTGAATCCCCATTCGGTGAAGAGTGGGGGCACGATTGAGCAGCACCGGGTGATTCTTGATCACCTGCTCGAGAATATCCCAAACCTCTTCGTCCTTACGCTCCAGCATCTTCTTGGCCGACTTGATGGTGTCGGCATGCTTGAGTTCCTTCAGCCTCCGGATGATGAATGGCTGATAGAGTTCCAGAGCGATCTTCTTAGGAAGTCCGCACTGGTGCAGGCGCAATCGGGGGCCAACGACGATCACGCTGCGGGCGGAGTAATCGACTCGCTTACCCAGAAGGTTTTCGCGGAAACGCCCCTGCTTCCCCTTGATCATGTCGGTGAGCGACTTGAGCGGCCGGTTGCTGCTTCCTAGGACCGGACGCTTGCAGCGGTTGTTGTCGAACAGGGCATCGACCGACTGCTGAAGCATTCGCTTTTCATTGCGGATGATCACTTCAGGAGCGTTCAGATCAACCAGCTTGCGCAGGCGATTGTTGCGGTTGATAATCCGGCGGTATAGATCGTTCAGGTCGCTGGTGGCAAAGTTGCCGGAGTCAAGGAGCACCAGGGGCCGTAGGTCGGGAGGGATCACCGGAATCACGTCCAGCACCATCCACTCGGGGCGGTTGTCGCTGTCCCGAATCGATTCGACTAGTTTCAAGCGATTGATTAGATCCTTCTTCCGCTGCTTGCTGGTGCAGGTGTCCATCTCCTTGCGAAGGTCTTCGGAAAGCTGCACCAAGTTCAGGTTCATCAGCAGCTTACGAATCGCTTCAGCACCCATTTCCGCTTGGAATCGGTCGCCGTAAAGCGCTCGCTTCTCGCGGAATTCTTCTTCGGTCAGCAGTTGCTGCACCTCCAGGTCGGTATCCCCTTTGTCGATGACGACGTAGTCCTGGAAATAAATCACCTTTTCCAGGCTGGAGGTCTTCATCTCGAGAAGATTTCCCAGACGGCTGGGCATCGCCTTGAAGAACCAGATGTGGACCACTGGTGCTGCCAGTTCGATGTGGCCCATTCGCTTGCGACGCACGCGGCTGTGGGTGACCTTGACGCCGCAACGATCGCAGATCATCCCCTTGTATTTCATGCCGCGGTACTTGCCGCAGGCGCATTCCCAGTCTTTTTCAGGTCCGAAAATCCTTTCGCAGAACAGACCATCCTTTTCGGGCCGGTAGGTTCTGTAGTTGATGGTTTCCGGCTTCTTCACTTCACCGAAAGACCAGCTGCGAATGTCCTGCGGACGAGCAAGGCTGATTTTGACCGAGGTGTAGTCGTTGACGCGATCGTAGGTGGTTTCACCGTTGGCCATGGATCGTTTCCTCCCTTGGGCGGTAAGGTCCTTTGGTCTGGACTCGGGTTGGATCTGTTTGGGTTGCGTTTGTCAGTAAGGCTTCCTGCCGCGAAGGACGGAAGCAGTTTGGGGTGCGGATGCCGCAGGATGCCTTTTGGCACCCGCACCCATTGGCAGGAACTCCTTCGCAGGCAGGGCTGCCTGGCGAAGGATGGCGATCTCTAAAGCCGTCGTTTCTCCAATCGCATGTTGAGGGCCAACCCACGAATTTCGTTGGTGAGCACATCGAAGCTGGCAGGCGTTCCCGCTTCCAAGGTGTTCTCCCCCTTGACCATCGACTCGTAAATCTTGGTCCGACCTTCGACGTCGTCGCTCTTGACAGTAAGCAATTCCTGGAGAATGTAGGCCGCACCGTACGCTTCCAGCGCCCAGACTTCCATTTCCCCGCACCGCTGTCCACCAAATCGAGCCTTGCCACCTAGAGGTTGCTGAGTGATCAGGCTGTAAGGACCAGTGCTTCTGGCATGGACCTTGTCGTCGACCAGGTGATGCAGCTTGAGCATGTAGATGTAGCCAACCGTCGTCTCCTGCTCCATCGGTTCCCCTGTCCGACCGTCGTTCAGCCGGATTTTGCCGTGAGCTGGAAGACCTGCTTCGGCCAAGCAGGCGTTGATGTCTTCTTCGGTTGCCCCTTCGAAGACTGGCGTGATCGCCTGGAATCCCAGATGAGCCCCCGCCCATCCCAAGTGGGTTTCCAGAATCTGTCCCACATTCATGCGGCTGGGCACCCCCAGAGGATTCAGGAGGATCTGAAGAGGCGTACCGTCGGGAAGGAATGGCATATCCTCCACCGGTAGCACCTTGGAGATTACCCCCTTGTTGCCGTGGCGACCTGCCATCTTGTCCCCGACGCTGATCACTCGCTTGGTGGCGATGTAGACCTTGACCATCTGAAGCACACCGGTCCGAAGTTCGTCACCACGCTTCATGCTGTTGAGCTGTCGATCGCGTCGGTCGAGCGATTCTTCCACGGGGGGCCAAAATTGCTTGTAGGCTTTCTTGACCTCGGCATGATATCCGGTGTCGAGCCGATTGAGCTGCCGGGAAAGATTGAAGGCCTGAGCTTTCTCAGCGAGGTACTTGGCGTCCTGGCCTGCCAGAATCGGTGCCCCTTCTTCGTCGAAGACCTTGCTGGCCGAAACCCGCTCCATCTCCTCCACCAGCGCCGCAAAGGCTGCAGCCACTTCCTTGTTCCCCTCCGTCTCGACTCGCTTGAGATCCTTCTCGAAGGCCTTTCGCTCTTCCTCCGAAAGACTCATCCGTCGAGAGAATCGCTGGGTGTCGATGACAATTCCTTCGACCCCGGAGCTAACCTCCAGGGAGTCGTTCTTCACGTCTTCTCCGGCTCGACCAAAGATCGCGTGAAGCAATTTCTCTTCGGGTGTCAGTTCCGTCTTGCTTTTCGGAGATACCTTGCCGACCAGAATGTCCCCGGGGCGGACATAGGTGCCAACCTGAACGATGCCGTTTTCGTCGAGGTTCCGCAATTGCTTGTCGCTGACGTTGGGGATATCCCGAGTGAACTCCTCACGGCCCAGCTTGGTCTCGCGGATTTCGACATCGAATTCCTCGATGTGAATCGACGTGTAGACGTCGTTGCGGACCAGTTCTTCGGAGATGATGATCGCATCTTCGAAGTTGTACCCATCGAACGACATGAAACCGACCAGCACGTTGCGTCCAAGAGCCAGTTCGCCCAGATGCGTTGCCGCGCCATCTGCGATCACCTGTCCCTTTTCGACCTTGTCACCCAAACCAATGATCGGCTTCTGGTTCAAGCAAGTCCGTTCGTTCAGGCCTTGGTATTTCTTCAGATGATAGATGTCAGGGCCGATTTCGATGCGAGTGGAATCGACAAACGTCACCTTTCCTGCACGACGGGCCCGCACCACCATGGCGCTGTTGACAGCCACCTCCCGTTCCATCCCAGTTCCGACGATGGGAGGTTCGGCCACCAGCAATGGCACTGCCTGCCGCTGCATGTTGCTACCCATCAAGGCACGGTTCGCGTCGTCATGCTCCAGGAACGGAATCAGTCCAGCCGAAACGCCGATCATCTGGCTGGGGGCGATGTCCATGTACTGGACTTGGTTTGGTTGAACGATCTGGAAGTCGCTACGGTAGCGAGCGATCAACCCGGGTCCTGCAACCAGAGCGTCATTTTCCGTCTTGACGTCGGCCGGAGCGATGAAGGCGTTGGCCTCCTCATCGGCTCGCAACCATTTCACCTCTTCGGTCACCACACCATCCTCAACGACGCGGTAAGGAGTCACCAAAAAACCGTACTCATCGACTCCCGCGTAAATCGCCAGAGAGCTGATAAGACCGATGTTGGTTCCTTCTGGGGTTTCGATCGGGCAGATTCTTCCGTAGTGCGAAATATGAACGTCTCGCACCTCGAAGCCAGCTCGCTTCCGATTCAGGCCCCCTGGTCCCAGTGCCGACAACCGCCGTTCGTGCGTCAGTTGCGAGAGCGGGTTGGTCTGGTCAACCACCTGCGATAGCTCGCCTCGACCAAAGAAATACTCGATCGCCGCACTGACACTCTTCGGATTGACCAGAGACCTTGGTGTCATCTGGTCGACTTCCTTCAAACTCATTCGCTCCTGAACCGTTCGACGCAGCTTCAGAAACCCCTTCCGCAGTTCCTCGCAAGCCAGTTCGTCAATCGTCCTCAGACGTCGATTTCCCAAGTGGTCGATGTCGTCATACTGCGCCGAGTCGTCTCCTTCATTAAGAGCGATCAGGTACTTGATCGCTGCAATCAGGTCTTCCGCTCGGAGCGCCATTTCGTTGTCGGGAACTTCCAGTCCCAACTGGCGATTGATCCGGAAACGGCCGACTCGACCTAGGCGATAACGGTTGGCATCGAAG